>JAOAPJ010000436.1 GCA_025462805.1 Acidobacteriaceae bacterium | reverse complement strand
GCTCGACCGGTCGGGCGTGGGGCTTCGTTGATGACGGGAAGCAGCCCGGGTAGCTACAGGAAACCACGGCCGGCCGGATTCGCATAGAAGAAACTGCTGGGGGTCATAAGAAAAACGATGCCGGCCGCTGGTTTCGTCTATGCCACGCATAGCACTCACAAATATCTGGTAGCCGGCAAACGCCGCGCACTAAACTCTGGAGATGGTGCGCTCGCACTTCTCAGAGAGCAGCCGCGTTAGCGCGAAGGCTCGTGCCATCCGTCATACGCTGCTGCTCACATCCCTGCTGCTGGCCGTGTCCGCTATCTCGGCTCTTCCCAAGAAGGCAGGGTCACGCCACGCGACAGCCGGCACCACATCTGAGGACGCCGGTAAGCCGGCAAAGCCGGAAAAAACAGCCTACGATTATGTACTGCCCAGTGCAGATGGGAAGAATATCCCCGTCTCCAGCTTCAAAGGCAAGTATCTACTCATCGTGAACCTGGCGCGACAGTCCAGCTACAACAGCCAGCTGCCTGCCCTGATCAAGCTCAATGAAATCTACCGCGACCGCGGCCTCATCGTGATCGGTGTTCCATCGAATGACTTCGGCGCGTCGGAACCCGGCTCCGATGCGGAGATCCAGAAGTTCTACGCAGACGCGAAGGCCAACTTCCTGATCACTGCGGTATGCAAGCTGACCGGCGACGACGCGATCCCGCTCTATCTCTACCTCGCTCACCCCGCGCCAACAGGGGCTGCGGATGCGGTCCACTGGAACTACACCAAGTTCTTCGTCGATCCCACTGGCAAGGTGATCGCCCGGCTCGATCCCGACGTCGCACCAGATAGTCCCGAAATGCTCGCGACCATCGAACAGATACTCGCCAACCGGTACAAGCCTGCAGGTGATGCGCAGAAGAAGCCGCTCGATGTCGCCTCCAGCGGCAACGATTAGCTGCTAGCCTGCCGCACTCGCGATGGTTCTCTGGCTCTCCAGGTACGCGCGCCATCCGCCGAAGGATGTGATGTCGATCGCGTCCTCCACCGCCTCCGGTTCTGCCAAAAATCCCTTCACCAGCGAGCCATCCTCCAGCACCAGGGTCCCGATCGCCAACGGCGGAGGCACCCCGTCAACGAAGGTTCCGACGGTATCTGCGGGCAGCGCCCACACCTCTACCTCGATACCAGGACCAGCGAACCCCGGCACACGCACCAGTCCCGGCTTCGCAGGCACAGTGCCCTTCAGCGCGAAGAAGCGGTAGTTCGCGCTGGTCCTGCATCTCCGGATCAGCCGCCCTCCACGATCTGTGAGCTGCCAGTTCAGTGCCTGGCCGCTAAGGTGCGCACCAACCACCGCCATCAGCAGGCAGCCATGCGGCGGCTGCGACGGAACGAGAGCAGGTGTTTCGGAGAGCCGGCGATGGCTGCCGCCCAGCGTGGTCGCGAGCTGGCGATGCAATGCATCCGCCAGGGGCAGCAGTGCTCGCTCGGTGAATGCCTGCCCGATCAGGCTCACGCCGAAGGGCAGGCCGTCCGGCCTCCTCCCCGCGGGCAGCGCCACTGCCGCCATATCCAGCAGGTTGACGAAGTTTGTGTAGTGGCCCAGATGACTGTTGCGTTCGATCGGAGCTTCCGCAATCTCTGCGTGCGTGTAGGTCCTCGGCGCAGTCGGCAGTAGCAGCAGGTCGAGTTGATCCCACAGCGGCCTCACCTTCGTGCGCAACTCCTCCAGCGCATACGCTCCACGGAACGCATCGGCCGCCGAGATGCCGCGCGCCTTCCCGATGATCGTCGCCACGCTCGCATCGAGCTCTGCTCCACTCTCCATCAGCGCCTCGACGACCGTGTAGCGCTCTGCCACCCAGGGCCCCCGATACAGCAGCTGCGCCACCTCAACGAAGGGCGCGAAGTCGAACTCGACTGCCTCGCCACCGACTTCGCGCAATGCCTCCACAGCCGCGGCGTACATCGCAGGATTCTGCTCGTCACCGTAGAATTCCAGATCCGATTGCCGGGGCACGCCGAAGCGAAAGCTGCGGGTATCGCTCCCCGTCACTCCACTCCAGGGCGCGGCTCCATCCCCCGTCGCCGGGCGACGGGAGTAGGCATCTCGCGGATCGTAGCCTTGCGCCACTTCTAAGACCAGCGCAGCATCGTGAGCTGTCTCTGAAAAAATCGAGACACAATCCAGCGTGCGGCACGCCGGAACAACCCCGTGTGTGCTCAGCACACCGCGCGTCGGCTTCAGGCCAAGCAGGTTGTTGAACATTGCGGGAACGCGTCCCGAGCCCGCCGTATCCGTCCCCAGCGCGAACGAAACCAGGCCGCTGGCCACCGCTACCGCCGACCCCGAGCTCGACCCGCCCGAGATGGAATGCGCATCAAAGGCACTCGAGCACGCGCCGTAAGGCGATCGCGTCCCCACCAGCCCCGTCGCGAACTGATCCATGTTCGTCTTGCCGATCAGGATCGCGCCCGCCTGTTCGAGCCGTTCGACCACAGTCGCAGACTCGCTCGCCGTATACGCAAACGCGGGACAAGCGGCTGTCGTCACCATCCCTGCGACATCAATGTTGTCCTTCACCGCGAATGGGATTCCCAACAGCGGATACTTCGCGCGACCGCCATCAGCAAGAGTCCGCGCACGAGCGAGCGCCTGCTCACGTGGGACCAGCGAGATCCACACCGGCCTCAGGCCCTCGCGGTCAATGCGG
>JAOAPJ010000324.1 GCA_025462805.1 Acidobacteriaceae bacterium | reverse complement strand
GCATGCCCCGCATCCACGGCGGTGGCGTCCACACCCGATCCGATGTCGACTGACCCCTCCACCTTCCCATCCGTCGTACCGATCACGACCAGCTTCTGAGGCTTGCGGCAACCGACGAACAGCCGGTGAGACTTGGCGTCGATCGACATACCGACCGGATGCCCACCAGGAGTCACCGGCCACCGTGCCGTCACCTTGCGCGACTGCAGATCTACCACTGCCACCACGTCTTTATCTTCCAGGTTGATATAGACCTTGCCCTTGCCGTCCGCCGCAAGAAACTCCGGCGCCCCATCGAGCTTGATTGGCGCTTCCATCTTGCCGCTCTGTGGATCAACATCCGGCTTCAAGGTGATCAGTGCGCCCGAGTCCCCTGCGCTTGCAAGGATCCGATTCTGTCCCTCGTCGTAGATGATCCCATCACAGTCCGGCAGTGTGGCCACCTTGCCCAACACCTTATATGTCTTCAGATCGAAGATAACGATGCTGCCGGTGCCGCCACCATCGCTGATGAATCCGCGTCCCAGCTTCGGCACAATTGCCACGCCATGGGAGGTCGTCTGGCCGGGAATATCACCCACGACCTTTCCCGAATTTTCATCGATCACCATCGTGTGCGTCGTACGTGGTACGAACAGCCGATGCGTCGCAGCATCGACAGTAATGTAGTCATACCCGCCCTCGCCGCCAATCGGCAGGGTCTTGAGAACTTGCCACTGTGACTGGGCTGATGCGGGCAAGAGACTCGCGAAAAGTACTACGGCAAGAGGCACGGCACGGCTTCGGATCAATCGCACATCAACTCTCCTGAATGGGTTATCGCAACTTAAGAAGCTTCGGGACACCCGTAGAGCCTAAACGTTGATGCTTAGATTTAGCTGAAGGCCAGATCTTGCCAATTTCTCGCCGGAGAAGCGGTATGGCAGTTTGGTTCCTGTCACTTCCGAGCCATGATCTCTACCGGCCCGGTCCTTTCCATGATATTCACGCCGACCGACCCGGCGTATCTCTCAAAGGCGAAATCAACCTTGGATTCACCAACCGTCAGGTTCCGAATCTCCACTCGTTGGAGTGCCTGCGGCAGGGCCGCATAGGTGATCGATATGTTGTCGTCTGCCGCATTGACGGAGAGCCCGAGACAGGCCTGCAGCGTCATGAAGACTGCACCCGCAGCCCAGGCCTGCGGCGCACAGGCTACGGGATAAAGAGTTGGTCCTTTGCCAGGCCGCCGCGTGAATCCGCAAATCAGCTCGGGCAGACGGTGCAGGTCGACGAACAGTGAGAGGTCCAGCAGCCCGGTAAGAACACGCAACGCAGTCTCTTTCTCCGCAATATCTTTCGCCCCTAGCGCAATCAGCGCGTTGTCATGTGGCCAGATCGACCCGTTGTGATACGACATCGGGTTATAGCGCCTCTCATCGGTCGCGATGGTGCGGAATCCCCAGCCTGACGAGAATTCCGGCGACAGCAGGGAGTCCATCGTCCGGGCCATCTGCGGGCGGCTTGCGATGCCGGAGAACAGGCACTGGCCCGCATTGGAGCTGCGCACGCGGCACTGACGCTTCTCGCCATCCAGCGCCAGGGCGAACATGCAAAGCTCATCCGACCAGAAGGTCTTTGTGAATTGCTTACGGAGCTCATCCGCCTGCGTATACAGCTTGACTGCGAGATCTGCATGACCCAGGTCCTTTGCAGCTCGCGCGATCCCACGCTTCGCGGCATACACGTACGCCTGCACCTCGCACAGAGCGATGGGCCCGGATGCGAGCGTTCCGTCGTGGTGGAAGACCGAATCCTGAGAATCCTTCCAGCCTTGCTGCAACAGCCCGGATTCCGTCTTGCGCGCATACTCTACGAAGCCATCCCCATCGACATCGCCGTAGCGATCGATCCAATCCAGTGCGGCTTGCACGTTGGGCCAGATACTCCGCAGGAATTCCCTATCCGCTGTCCGCTGATAGTACGAGGCGGCCAGCAGAACGAAGAGTGGAGTGGAGTCCACACTCCCGTAGTACTGCCCGAACGGAACCTCGCGGAGGCGCGCCATCTCACCCTTGCGCGTCTCGTGCAGAATCTTGCCGGGCTCGGCATCCCGCTCCGCGTCGAAACTCGTGGCCTGGGTTGCCGCGAGATAGGACAGGACACCCTTAGCCACGCCCGGCGCCATCCACAGGACCTCGAGCGCCGTGATAATGCCGTCGCGGCCGAAGACTGTGCTGAACCAGGGCACCCCTGCGTATGGATACGGGCCGAACTTCGTGTGAGCGATCAGCATGTTGAGATCGGCGCGCGAGCGGTTCAGCCAGTCATTGAACTGCTCGTTCGAGGTGTAGATCTCTACCTCCGCTATCGACGAGTCCTGAAGCTCCTTCTGTACCCCGTGGAGCGCATCGTCGAAGCTGATTGTGGGCAGCGCCGCACCGTCCCGCTGGCAGATGACTTCAAGAGAGAAGACAATCTCCTGCTGTGGCTTGAGGTGAATGGGAACCGTGATCTTGCCGGGATCCGGGACGCTGGCCAATCCGCAGCAGCGCACGTGTGTCCGCCGCAGCACGCGGTCCAGTCCTTCATAGGACAGCACCACCCCCCCGTGTTCGATCTCTTCGGGCAGAGGCTTTCCTCGCTCTTTGCGCTTTTGCCCGCGCACTTCGAAGATATCCGCGAAGTCTGCTGTAAAGAGAAAAGACAGTTCGGTATCGACCGCAATTGACCCGAAATTGTGCACCGTCATGCGATCGAAGCAGGTGCCGTCCGACAGGAAGCGGCTGCGATAGATGTGCAATGTTCCGCGGAGGAGCTCCTCTCCCGTAGGCAGAGTGAGGTCTGGATTCGTGAGGTCGACACCCAGTGTCACATTGTCTTCCCGCGTCCCGGAGCTGAGAAGCAGGGGCTTCTGTCCGGCAATGCGCATCTCGAACCGGGACAGATGACGTGTCTCATCGTGGAACAAACCCTGTTGTCCCGGTCCGATCGGCTGTATCTCTCCATACCGGTCGAAGACAGCGAAGGTGTCCTTGTGCAAGAGGACCAGAGTTCGGCCATCCGCCAGCGAAGAATCCGCACGGATATAGAACTGATCGCCAACTTCAATGACGTCTGTCGCCAGATCGTTTAAAGGCAAATGAGTCTCCAGTGTTATAGGGCCGAGGACAGCGATTCGCCAGCCGTCAGATCGGGTTCGCGATCGCGAAGTTTCTGATAGATCTCCACATAGTTCAGACACATGCGGCGGGCACTGAAACGATCTTCGAAGATGCTGCGAATCAGCCGCCGGTCCAGCGCATCAATGCGCTGAATCGCATCCACCGCACCTTCGATGCTATCGACGATGTACCCCGTGACAGCATCGTCGATCACTTCTGGTATGGAGCCACTCCCATAGGCGATTACCGGGGTCCCGCATGCCATCGCCTCGGCCATCACCAGGCCGAATGGCTCATCCCAGTCGATCAGAAACAACAAAGCCATGGCGTTACCCAAAAACTCGGATTTTTCTGGCTCGCTGATCTCGCCTACGTATTCGATTAGGGGATGGTCCATCAGGTTTCGAATCTCCGACTCAAAATAGTCGCGGTCGGATGCGTCGATCTTCGCGGCGATCTTTAGGGGAATGCCGACCTGCTTCGCAACGGCGATGGCGCGGTCCAGGCGCTTCTCCGGCGAGATACGCCCGATAAATGCCAGGTACTTGCCCGCTTGTTCCTGGGGTACATACAGGTCCTCCGGCAGCCCATGGTGGACCGTGCCTACCCAGTTCGCCCAAGGCATGGGAGCACGCTGCGCATCCGAGATGGAGACCAGATGCATGTCGGGAAACTCTTGGAACAGCGGGTGGATATCGGGAACATCGAGGCGGCCGTGCAGCGTTGTCAGGGCCGTCAGCCGTTGCCGGCGTGTCAGCGGAAAATGAAGGTAGTCGATGTGGAAGTGGACGATGTCGAAATCGGCTCCCTCCTGAGCGACCAGTTCCAGCATGCGGACATGAGGCGCTAGCGGGTCCACAATCTTGCCACCCTCCAGGCGAAGGGCGGCCGCGCACATAGGGCGCAGCGTCGCCGAGGTGACCGAGTCCCCGCTCGCAAACAGAGTCACGTCGTGGCCTTGGCGAACCAACTCCTCCGTCAGATAGGAGGCCACTCGCTCCGTTCCGCCATACAGCTTGGGCGGAACACTCTCATACAATGGTGCAACTTGCGCGACCTTCATAACCCGATGCCTTTCCAGGGAGAGTGCTTCCGCAAGATACACCGAGTGAGTATCGACCTGTTGCTTCAGGTGCAGTGCAGATCACCATTCCGAAGCCGGCCGCCGTCGCGTTCGGTGCGATGATAGTCCTTCGCCCACCCGGGCGATCGAAACGTCCTCTCACATTCCACTCTCCGTCAAACGATCCGTCGCGTCATTGGCAACGTAATCCTTGCGATGCCGCTAAACAGCATGCTGATGCCAACCAACGTGCCCACAGCCCACAAGGAGCTCGACGGCCAGCGGAAGAAGATGAGGCCGGCAAGGAGCAGCGAGATCAACCCATCCACTAAAAACCAGACTGTTCCGGGGAGATGGCGAAGCCGGGCGTAGAGAGCAATTTCAAAGATGCCTTCCACGCCGATGTAAACGGCAAGCACCAGCGTGAGCGCGATCACTCCCGCGACAGGCAGCGCAAGCATGTAGAGCGCTGCGATGATATAGACGACCCCGATCAGGATCTGCCAGAGGATGGCACCAACGCCGCGCTCCGACCATGCATAGATGATGTGCGCGACACCGGCCACCAGCACCAGGCATCCGAAGAAGACACTGGCAGCGATACCCGCAAAGAATGGCACCATGATGGCCAGCAGCCCTGCCACAAGGAGAAGCATTCCCATAACCATCGACCAGCCTGTGGGGCGAACAGCGGTACTTAGCGTGTGCACGATTTGCCTCCTCTGCGCTCAGTTTCAGTTGATGTGAACAGTAGCGTGATTCGGGAAACCGCTGTCAGACACAGCATCGTCTGGCAGCGGCTCCGGCCCTGCAACGGCCTATGAGGATTTCGGTGGGAAATGTTCGAAAAGCTTACTCACGGCTTTGTCGAGCTTCTGCGTGTTCTTCTCTGGCTTGTTGGAAAGCTGGTCGGTTGCCACGCCACGCCACAGCAGATGCCGTGTACTGCTGTCGTAGATATCGATAACCAGGCTGCCCACCGGAATATTGTCCACGCTCGTCGTCGCCATGCCGTCACCCCAACCGCGCCATCCCCAGCCCGGCCCTAGTCCGTCGTAGAAGGTCGTGTATTCGGTTTTTTCCTGCTTGGCGGCTACAGCAGTCACCGTCGCATCGCCTCCGCTGGGGACCATTTGCCACCCTTTTGCCTGAAGTGCGCGATCGACTGCTTGCCGTATGCGGTCTTCGAACAGCGGATCCGTGGCGTGCACGACTCCCCACGAATAAGTGTGATATTGCGAGAAGTTGGCTGAGTGGTCATAGTCGGTCGTAACCTTCTGTGCGAGGACTGAGATCGAGAAGAAAATAGCGGCGAAAG
>JAOAPJ010000411.1 GCA_025462805.1 Acidobacteriaceae bacterium | reverse complement strand
CCGCCAAAGCCGTGCCCTACATCGTCGACGGCATTCGCGAAAAGGGCTGGACCACGCCCATCATCGGCGACTTCCACTACAACGGCCACCAGCTGCTGACCAAGTACCCGGCCTGCGCCCAGGCGCTCTCGAAGTACCGCATCAATCCCGGGAATGTCTCCATCGGCCGCAAGGACGACGACAACTTCCGCACCATGATCGAGGTCGCCGTCAAGCACCAGAAGCCGGTCCGCATCGGCGTGAACTGGGGCTCGCTCGACCAGGCACTGCTCACCCGCATGATGGATGAAAACTCCAGGCTGGCTCAGCCGCTCGACGCCCGCGACGTCATGATGGAGGCGATGGTCCGCTCCGCCCTCGACAACGCCGCTGCCGCCGAGCGCTACGGCCTGCGCCGCGACCAGATCATTCTCTCCGCCAAAGTCTCCGGCGTCCGCGATCTCATCGACGTCTACAGCGCACTGGCACTCCGCTGCGACTACGCCCTGCACCTCGGCCTCACCGAAGCCGGCATGGGCATGAAAGGCACCGTTGCCTCTACCGCCGGGCTCGCGCCGCTGCTGCTCGCCGGCATCGGCGACACTATCCGCGTCTCGCTCACCCCAGCCCCCGGCGGCGATCGCAGCGAAGAGGTCCGCTGCGCCCAGCAGATTCTGCAGGCGCTCAACATCCGTTCCTTCGCGCCCCAGGTCACGGCGTGCCCCGGCTGCGGCCGCACCACCAGCACCTACTTCCAGGAGCTCGCCCAGCAAGTGCAGGGCTACCTCACCGAGTCCATGCCCGAGTGGAAGAAACAGTATCCCGGCGTCGAGGAGATGAAGCTCGCCGTCATGGGCTGCATCGTCAACGGACCCGGCGAGAGCAAGCACGCCAACATCGGCATCTCCCTGCCTGGCACCTTTGAGGAGCCCAAGGCGCCCGTCTACATCGATGGCAAGCTCGCGGTTACCCTCAAGGGCGACACCATCATTGAGGACTTCAAGCGCATCCTTGATGACTACGTGGCCAGCCACTACGGTAGCGGCAAGCAGCAGGAGCCAGCCCTCTCCGCGAAATAATCCACTCCCCGGACGGGGGATCGTTCCAGAAGACAGAAGGCCGTACGCTCCCCATGTGCGTACGGCCTCTCTCATTCTCCTGCTGCCGTCAGTCCTTAGCGGCCCTGCCCTGCACGCGGGCACGCGCGTCTGCCATCCGGTCGCAGACGCAGCCCGCTACACCGGCAAGGATGTCTGCATCTCCGCGCATATTTACGACGTCGCCCAACTGGCGGATGGCACGCGATTCCTGGACACCTGTAGCCCCCAGACCAGCGACGCCGAGTGTCATTTCACCATCGCCAGCCTGCCCCAGGACCGTCGCGACTCCGGTGACCTCGCGACGTTGCGCGGCCGCGACATCCAGTTACGCGGTGTGGTCCACAGCGTGAATGACCGCAGCCTGATCTACTTGAGCGACGCTCGCCAGTTGCATGGAGGAGCGGAGAAGTTCCGCCCCAACCCCGCACTGCTGTCAGGCTTCACTGCCGAGAACGACAAGGGGCCGGTGCACGCTCCATCCCTCAGCGGCAACCATCACTTCAGCGCCTTCAGTGCGAAGCGCTGAAGCTTAACGTAGCGGCCCGGCCTGCGCCCGCAGTTCTTCTAACGGGTAGAACGTCCCCCGCCACACCACTCCCTTGCGCGTCAGCGTCAAGACAGTCGAACGCAGTAGGGTGTAGAGGAATACCAGCGCAGCCGCGGGAAACGTCACCACCCACAACACCTCTGTGGCGTCATTGGGATCTGAAAAACTCCGGTACCGCCAGTAGAGAGCCACCAGCGATCCAACAGACAGGCTGCTCGGCCAAATCCACCGCCCGTCCCGCGCACTCCATGCCAGCCCTGCAAATGGCAGTAGGCACAACACTGCCACGCAGAGCGTGCCGCCCAGCATCATTCCCAGGTTGAATCGAAATGCCGCATACACGTTCTTCGTCAGATTGTGGACGACACCCCAGGCGCCGTGCGCCCATCGGATACGCACCAGGTTGCGTCCTGTCACCACACGCGAAGCGTAACCGGCCTGCTTGACCAGTACACCCATCCGCAGATCCTCGATTACTTCCATCCGCAGTCGCTCCCATCCGCCGACCGCGTCGTATGTCGAGCGCCGCATCAGGTTGAACGCCCCCACTCCGACGCTGTCCCGCGCCTTCGGATCGGCCACTCGCCACAGCCGCGGCCCCCAGATCGCGAGCACGTTCAGAAACGGCAGCATCATCCGCTCGCCCGCGCTCTCAGCGACAGCCGTCGGCACCAGCAGCAGATCATCCGCACCTTCCTGCTCGAGGTACGCCAGAGCGCGCGAGATTGCATCGGGAGCGAAGACCACATCTGCGTCGGTGAACAGCAGCCACTCCCCTGTTGCCCGCCGGACGCCTTGCGCCATCGCATGCGGCTTGCCCAGCCAGCCCCGTGGCAACTGGCGCACATGCTCTACCAGGCATCGCACAGTGCCCGTCTCGGACTCAACCGCCAGCGCATCCATAATGGCCCCGGTCTCGTCCGACGAGCGATCGTCCACCGCGATCACCTCCATCGCAACATCGCGCTGCGTCAGCAAGGAGCGCAAAGCCTCCTCCACGCCGGCACCCTCATCCCGCGCCGGGACGATCACGCTCAGACGGCCCCGAGGCCGTGCTGTCGGCCGCTTAGTCAGATCCGGCAACCGCGACATGCCCGCCAGCGATGCCACCGTCCGCGTGGCCCATAGCAATGCCACTCCCCAGCCCACGGCAAGCCCGATCTTCCCCAGACTGCTCACGCGACCGCACGCTCCGCGTCCTGCAGCGCCGGCGCAAACCGTGAACCCAGGAAGAGGATCGTCGCCGAGAGGATGAGCGCGACCAGCGTCAGCCCCAGCCCCAGCCGCAACCCATGCCGGTCGGACACCGCGCCGATCAGGAGGGGAGATGGCGCATCGCCCAGCGCATGAATGAGAAACAAATTCAGCGCGATGGCAAACGATCGCACCTGCGCCGAGACCGAGTTCACGATTGCCGTATTCAGCGGGCCGGTGTTGAGGAAGAGGAAGAACTCCGCCAGCAGTATGGATGGAAGGAGCAAGGCGCGCGGACCGAAGAACACCATCATGGCGGCGGGAAAGGTCAGCACTGCGCTCCAGGCGGAGACCAGATAGAGCGCCCGCCGGTCTCGCTTCAGCCAGCGCTGCGCCAGCCAGGCCCCCGCAATCGTTCCCAGGATCCCGTCGATCACCGTCACAGCGCCCAGCAACTGAGTCGAGCGTGGCAGCGAGTACCCCTCCACGCGGAAGAGAAACGTCGGCAGCCACACCGAGATGCCACCCATCGTGAACACCAGCATCGCCATGCCCAGCGTGGCGCTCCAATAACCCGGGTTGATCAGGACGCCCCGGATCGTGGCACGGGTGGGTGTAGCCGGAAGCCTGTCAGCCGCACCCCGTCGCGGCTCCGGCACCATAAACAGGATCAGGACGGCGATCAGCGCACCCGGCGCGGCGCTCACCAGAAACGGCATGCGCCAGCCATAACTCGACCCTAACTGCCCCGCAATGAGATAGCCGAGGGCTGCGCCGACCGGGATACTGAGATAGAAGAGACTCAGCACACGATTTCGTGCCTCTTCCGGATACATATCCGCAATCATCGCCGGCGCGAAGACGCTGAAAGTCGCCTCGCCGATACCGACCACTGCGTGACGAAAATAGAGCTGTCCGTACGTGTGCACGGTAGCCGAAAAGAGCGTGGCCACACTCCACAGCAGTGCCCCCGCCACCACCAGCGGCTTGCGTGGAACGCGATCGCCCAGCCACCCCGTCAGCGGCGCAGCCAGCATGTACGTGATGAAGAACGCGTAGGTAAGCGCCCCCATGCGCTCATCCGAGGCATGAAACTCGCGCTGCACCAGTGGCTGTACACCGGGCAGCACATAGCGGTCGATGAAGTTGAACAGGTTCAGCGCGGTGAGCAGGCCCAGCGCCATCGTCGCGCGGCGATAGGGCAGCTCCACCTTAACCATTGCTGAAGAAGCCGCTACCTTCGCAGGCTCTCGGGACGAGGCCAGCGTGCCGTAACGATCGTGGAAAGACCGCCGCGCGGCCGGAAGTCGCCCTTCACCTCAGCCCACTCCGGATCACAGGCGCGCACCACATCGTCGAGCACCTGGTTCACCACGTTCTCCTGAAATATGCCCAGGTTACGGTAGCAAAACAGATACTCCTTGAATGACTTCAACTCCAGGCAGCGCTCGCGCGGCATGTACCGAAGGGTCAGCACGCCCGCATCCGGCAGCCGCGTTTTCGGGCACACCGAAGTGAACTCCGGGTTGTCGATAATCACCTCGTAACCGCGAAATTGGTTCTCCCATGTCTCGATCTCGGGAAAGCGCGCGGCCAGGCCTGCGCGCGCGTGTTCATCCGTATAGCGCGCTGTCGTCGACATGTTCGTATTGTACGCAACATTGATGGCCGCATCTTTCTGACGCCAATCGGACTCGCGGCGCGTCTTATATACTTACCAACGGTTCGAACGAATGGCCGAAACGACAAATGGCAGGGCGAAACCTATCCTTTTATGGGCCCTCGCCGCAGTTCTCTTAGTCTTGATCTTCTTCGGGGTGCGCCGAC
>JAOAPJ010000399.1 GCA_025462805.1 Acidobacteriaceae bacterium | reverse complement strand
TCTTGTTCTGTAAGGTTGACGACGCGCGCGCTCCGGCCTGAGGCCTTAGTAACAAATCCCTCTTGTGCGAGGAGATTGATGGCCTCGCGAATCGAGGCTTGGGCCACGCCGAATTTCCGCGCCCAGTGCCCCTCGATGATTCGAATGCCCGGACGCAACGCTCCACTAGCGATCTCCGCGCGCAGGCGATCCGCGACTTCGTCCTTAACCAGCGCTGCGCTGGCGCTCCGGGTTGCAACAGGTCTCTTCAAGGGCACGTCCACTATTTAGGCAGTCTTGTGATCCGGAGGATATCTGCCATCGGGATCATATTGAATCGCTTTCGTCAGTTCGTCCGATTTTCTTCGCCGAACGACCAGAATGGTCAGTCTGACGAGTGTTTGGCGGCCGGGATGAACGGGGGTCAGCCAACAATACATCTAAGCGCTCAAAATCATACTCCAGGAACCCTGCAATTTTCACTTGTCCCTTCGCTAATTGTCCCTATAGCTGCATTCAATAGATTCAAATCCACTGGTCTGGCCTGGAAATTATCCCCAAAAACGCTAGACAGTGTCTGCATTTCAGGCATAGATTAGGTTCGCTTCGCATTAGGGAGCGTTGCGCTCTTTCTGCGTGAGGTCCGCTGCCGCAAGCGGGGATGGCAAGAAGAGCTTAAGTCTCATCTGGTTACGTTGAGCGCTCAGCAGCGGAACATCCAGAACGTCCTTTCTGTGCATTGATCGACGCGATCGATCCTCAGAAGGGCAATTGTGCGGAAGACAAGGTCAAGAGCCCCGGAGGTCCCCCCAATGAATACACCTTTGAATGAACGCCCCACTTGCCATCTGCGGCGTTCTAGCGTTTTGACTACTGGAGATATCGCAACAAGGCACCTTCTGAAATTCACCATTGCCATCGCTTGTGCAGTGTTATGCGCCGCGCTGAACCTCGCTGCGCATGCACAGGTGAACGGGGTAGGACAGAGGCCGTATCTGGGCTGGAGCACGTTTAGCGAGCAGACGATCAACGGCGGCTTTCTCACCCAGGCGAACATTACCGCGCAATCGGATGCAATGAAATCCTCAGGTCTGCAGGCGCACGGCTTCCAGTACATCAACATTGACTCGGGGTGGATGGGAAGTTTTGATGGGAATGGAAGACCTATTCCCAACACGACAACATTCCCAGACTTTACTGGGATGATCGCGCACATTCACGCCAACGGACAGAAGGCAGGAATCTACTGGATACCGGGAGTCGAATCCCCCGCGGTGGCAGGGAACTATCCAATCCTGGGCACTCCATATCACATTCAGGACATCCTCACGAAGCCGTACACGACTGGCAACGCATTCGGATCATTCTTCTACAAGATCGACTTCACGAAGCCCGGTGCGCAGGCCTATATGAACTCCGTCGTCGATCTGTTTGCGTCCTGGGGCATTGACTTCATCAAACTCGACGCGGTGACGCCGGGTTCGTACAACGATGATCTTTCGATCGACAATCGAGCCGATGTCGAAGCCTGGTCAAAGGCGATTGCGCAATGCGGACGCCCGATTTGGTTCACAATCTCATGGGCTCTCGATCAGGATTACTTAAGCGTATGGCAGCAGTATGCAAACGCGCGCCGGATTGAAGGCGATGTCGAGTGTGAGGGCAATTGCGCAACGATTACCGATTGGGCCATGGCGTCCTGGCGGTTCTATGACCTGGTCGCCTGGCAGAATGCCTCCGGTGTGCAACAGGGATGGAACGATCTGGACTCTCTAGAAGTCGGCAATGTCAGCAGCGTCTCTGGCCTGAGCGACCAGGAGCAACAAACTGTTCTCACGCTGTGGGCGATGGCAAATGCTCCGCTATATCTGGGCGGCGATCTGACGGCTCTGACCAATTCCGGTAAGCAGATCTTGAGTAATGACGGAGTGCTCGCCGCCGATCAGTCCGGTCATCCCGCGAAACAGGTTGTCGGAGGTGACCGGCCGGTGTGGGTCTCCGACCTTGGCAACGGTACTTACTATGTCGCGCTCTTCAATTTGAACGCATTTGCATCTGCCGTCACATTGCCGTGGAACACATTGGGGGCGGCGACTGCAACCCAGATATATGACGTGTGGAATCAGATGTACCTGCCGGGTTCCGGCACACAATTCACTGCGGTTATCCCCGGGCACGGCGTACGGCTGCTACGAGTTACGGGAAGAGGAAAGCTGCCCGCGCCCCCCAGCCAGAGCTACGAGGCGGAATCTGCCGTCTTGGGCGGCAGTGCGTCTGTCGCCAGTTGCCCAGCGTGTTCGGGCGGCGCCAAGGTTGGAAATTTCGGGCTGAGCCCAAACAACAACGTTACCTTCAACGATGTCGAGGTGTCGCACGCGGGCACGTACTGGATGCAAATCGACTCGATGACCGTCGGGCCGCGGTCTCTTCTCTTCAGTGTGAACGGCGCACCGTTTACCACCGTGAACGTAGGCGGCGGCAGCTTCTTTCTTCCCTCCAGCACCAGAGTTCCGATACGGCTGAACGCCGGCATCAACTCCATCCAATTCGGAAACCCGACCAGCTATCCGCCCGACTTGGATCGCATCTTCGTGAGCGGCGATGGCAATGCCCCTCCGCCCGACTCCACAACCTACGAGGCCGAGAATGCGACCCTGAGCGGTTCAGCCTCTCCGTCATACTGTGCCTACTGCTCCGGCGCATCGGAGGCTGGCAACATAGGCGGGGGCGCCGGTAATAACGTGACATTTTCGAATGTGACGGTTCCAGCCACCGGTACTTATCAGATGGAGATCGATTATCTGACGAGCGGCCCGCGATCCTATACGTTGACCGTGAACGACGGACCTGACGTGCAGCTGAACTTGAATGGAAGCAGTTTCAGCTTGCCCACCAGCACCGTGGTTTCGGTCCAGCTCCAGGCAGGTACGAATACGATCCAATTCTCCAATGCTACCGGCTTTGCGCCGGCACTTGATCGCATCGCGATTAATTCATTCTCGCCACCATCTCCCCCCTTGAGATAGTACGGAGACGTGTAGGAGATAGTTGGCCGCTCATGGCGCAGCACTCGAGACGGAGTCGCCGGCTCTTGTGGGGCTGCTCACGCGGTTCCCGGCGGGTTTCTTCCGGCTGGTTCTCCGGTCCGTCAGGGTTCAGAGGCTTCGTGACAGCGGACATCGGTGAGGTCCGTAGGCCGTTGAGGCGACCTACGGGCCGACCGGTGGAAGGAGATGGGTCCCGATATCAACAAACGGGCCAGGAAACTGGCTCACAGTTGCTGTCAGGGTAGTGCTTGATTGGCGCTTCCTGATTGCTTTGGCTGTTCTGGTCCGGATACTACTGCATAAGTAGGTTCACTGCTGCCGGGAGGGAGGCACCCCTTCCGGCTTCTACTTATCCGCCTGTAGTGGCGCGCACAACAGTGGGAGCGTCAACCGGTTCATCGGAGCAGGGACATACGATGATTCCTCTGTGCTGACCCCCATCAACGCAGGCCGGGCACGTGAAGGCTGCCGAGGCGATGCTGAGTTTCTGCCACGCTGATTGCCGCTGTGGCGCCTCGTCGCAAGGCCGAGGCGCCGATGCTCGAATGGAGCGAAGTCCGCCAAGTGCCCGCGCTGTAATCGGTCAGTACAGATCTACCGTGTAAGCCTGCACTGTCCTTCGGTCTTGTCCTTCACCTTGCTATCGGCTATGGTTTGCCACTGCATGTTGTATGGAGCGTCGGCACCGCCGCACTCAAGCGGATCAATGTGGTCGATAACGTAGCCAGGACAGCGCTCCCTCGATTGGCCCATAGCTGGGCAGGGATGTAAGGACGCGCAGGCTGATGCTGCCCTGGAGCCCTTCGAGAATCTGGCCGTGGCTGGTGCCGATGACGCTGAGAGCGATGCGCCCGGCTTCGATGACACCGATATCGACCTCACCGAAGTCGAGGAGGCGCTTGGAACGAGCCCGGAGGTGCCAGCCAAGTCGACACCGAAGAGCAGGCAGCCGCTGGAGTTCGACGAGAGCAACCTTTACGTCGACGAACCGCCGAAGCCCTCGAAAGCCACACTGTCCGCGACAGCAACCATGGTCCTGCAAGAGATGATGCCTCGGGTCAGGCAGCGAGGATCAGCCCATCCGTCCCTTGAGCAGGCCGATGGAACGGCCTGGTTTAACGGTGATTTCGTCGACCACTGCAAAGCTGAGGCGGCGGTCGCTGTCCCAGGCACCTCAAAGTTGATGATGACGCCCATACCATCGTGGTCGTCCCATCTTTTTCGTCGAACACCGTCGTCACCCGCGCCCCGGGCCAGGGAAGTCGTCGAACGACTCGATGTGCACCGACCGCTCCGGCGGCGCCAGCTCCTCATACACAGCCCGCATCCCCATCCGCCGCCCATCCGGGTCCTCCAGCACAAAGCCGGAACCCGCCCCCCACCCGCTGATCCACCTCGCACTCGACAAGCTGATGCAAGTGCGGCAGGGCTCTTCCCTGCAAATCCCACGAGCCGGTAGTGCACACGAGCACTCATGGAGCGACGGTGGGGTGGGCAGGGTTGCGCTGCGACTCGGCCATCGAGTTCATCCCCCGCGCCGCTGCAAAGGTCGAGTTCACCACCGACCGAGTCCTCTCGCTCTGATCGTCACTTCCTGCCAGGTATCTGAGGGTCGTGTCCAGACTGCTATGCCGGAGCCAACGCTGGATGGTCCGCGCGGACACCCCGGCCTCGTGGTGCATCGTGGCAAAGGTCTTCCTGAAGCGGTGTAGGCCGAACGCGAACCGCGTTAACTACGTGAAGATGGCTATTGATAATTCGTAAGCTCGACCGTGTCACCCCCCAAATGGGGTATGGAGCAAGGTATTCATCATGCTTGCGGCGGGAGGGGGCCAATCAATCCGTTTATGAGCCGGATAAGCTCCCCCTGGCGATTAGTGTGCGTCTTCTGGAAAATGCTCTTGAGCTGTTTGCGTGCTGTCTCGTGGCGCACCCTGTGTAGATCCGCAGCATCTGTCAATGAATCGCCATTAGCCAGCGCAATAGCAAGACGCCCTTCCGCTGGTGTGAGGCCAAAAAGCAGCGCCAACGTCTCGACAGGGACTCGGGTCTTGTTTTCCGGATCCGTGATTATGATCATCGCAGCAGCGCGTGGTTGGCCTGGCAGTGCCTCTTGGCGGAAGGGACTCCCGAGTAGTTGAAGCGGACGCCCTTTACGCCTCGATATCAACACGGCATTCTGCGGTGACATCACTGTTGTCGTCCGCCGAGTCAGCGAACCCACAAGATGCCGCAGACGTGACGCGTCACCAGGCTCCAGGGCTGAGAGTATTCCGCGGTCGAGAATGGCCTGTGCCGCGCGATTGAGGGAATGGCAGGTCCCCTCTCGTCGGACGAGGACAACACCGAGGGACAATGAATCGAGGGTGGATTCAATGTCGTTGAGGCTTCCTTGAAGTTGGTCGAGCTTCCGTCTCACGCTCAACGCGGTATAAAGATGCGGGATCAGCATCTGTAGCGTGGCGATGAGTTCGCTGCTAAAGCTGTTCTCGTTTGGACCGCGGTAGACGCTGAGCGCTTCGTAGGTACCAAGTGTCCCCGCAGACCCGATGCAGGCCATTTGGCATGTGTCGAACGGCTCCAGAAACTCGTTGTAGTAGGTGCTTCGGTATAGTAAAGGGTCCGGATACAACTCTTCCCCGCGCAGAACTGACCTCCCGAGAAGCGAGGGGTCTACCCGTTTAGCCCACTCATCAAATTGGCCGAAGGTAGTCTCATACACCGGGATGGATTCGACAACGGCTGCTCCTACGCTCGCGAGGATGCGGTGTTCGTCACGCGTTACGTCATGTGCAATCAGAGCCGCCTTCATGACTTGTGTCTGAGCCGCGGCCGGCTGGAGGGTTGCCACGCCTGGCGCTATCGACCGGGCGTGTGGAAGCGGGTGGCTCCGACTGTGGCGGAAGATTTTCGGCAACCGAGTCGGAATAGAGCGCTAACCGGGCAACTCGGGACGCGCGAGCGGCAGGGGTGATCTATAGTCCGCGAGGACGATGCGTTGAAAGACGGATGTGGAATCGAATGATGCGAAATCTAAAGTTCAGAATGATGCGACAGGAGAGAAGATGATGAAGGGATTTCTAACAGCTGTTCTGGGTATGTTCGTAATCGTTTCAGGCGCGGCTTTGGCCGGTGGTCAGCGAGATAGGGAAGGAAGCGCGTCGCAAAAGAGCGCTTCTAAAGAAGGAAAGACGAGCGCGACCGCATTAGCGCAGAGGCCGCTTGTTTTATCAGGTTCAGTTCCGATGGATGGCGTGAAAGGACGTTTCGATCATTTTGCTTCCGGAAAGGGTCGGGTATTCATTTCCGCGCTCGGCAATAACACTGTGGAAGTGATCAACCTCTTCGGCGGAACTGTAGAACACACGATCACCGGAGTGACAAATCCCCAAGGCGTTGCTTTTTCCCCCGAGGCCAATAAACTTTTCGTCGCCAGCGCGCAAGGCAAGCTCTACATCTATGACGGAGATTCGTTTAATCTTATAACCACCCTTGACTTCGAGGGAGGCGCCGATAATTTGCGCTACGACGCGGCCACGAAGCGAGTCTATGTCGGCTGCGGTGACGACGAGAAGACCGCGGCCATCGCCGCGGTCGACGCTATGACCAATCAGCGGCTCGATGAGGAATACAAAATCGGCGGCGAGCCCGAATCCTTCCAGCTCGAAAGCTCGGGTCCCAATATGTATGTAAACATCCCCGACCTGCAACAGATCGCGGTCATCAATCGAGAGACCAAGAAAATCACGCGATGGCCTCTCAAAGGCTTCCGTAAGAATTTCCCCATGGCACTCGACGAAGCCGATCATCGCCTATTCGTAGGCATTCGCGAACCGGCACGCCTGGCTATCTTCGATACCACTTCAGGCCGCATGATTGCTGCCTTGCCCAGCGCCGAAGATGCGGATGATCTTTACTACGACTCCGAGCACAAGCGTGTTTATGTACCCGGAGGCGAGGGCGTCATCTACATTTTTCAGATGGCCGACCCCGATCATTACCGCCTTCTCACGAAGGTCCCGACTGCATTGGGTGGACGCACCGCCGGGTATTTCGGACGTCAGAAAAAGGGTACCCACCGCTTCTTCCTGGCCGTCCCCGCTAGCGGAGGTCATATCGCGGAGATGAGAATCTACACAATACAGGAGTAAGGAAATGAAGGAAACCTCTCGGCATGCTCAAGGACGGCTAGCTCGGGAGGGAGCTGAGACCGACAAGGCGCCACCATTCGCACTGATGACGCGAAACACGTTGCATCATCACGTTGGGCGATTCATTGGGTCTCAATGATTTGAGATGGTCTGCTTGCTGCAGACTACCGGAATCCCGCCGACGGGAGGTGTCTTCGAAACGAAAGAGAAGTACTAAACGTAAGCAAAAGGCAGAGACGCCGACGACTCCTGATGGCACCGAAGTGAAGGACGTGGCTTCGCGGCGCTGGGAATCCAACATCCGCGAGATCCGATTCCGTAAAGGAACTGAGTTCACCATGCGTCTGGGAGGATATCCGTGGAGACCGGTGACTGCCGCCTGTACCTTTCGGAAGGAACCTGGCGGCCACATTTCCATTCAAAAAAGGGACTGCCACCGTTGCGTTCAGAGAATCGGGGCCCTGAGCTCGCCGAGCGTGGAGTAGTACACGGTGAGGGGCACTCCGTGCAAGGGCAGTTGTTTTGCCGTTTGCAGCGATGAAGAGCCTAACGCGCCTGACCACGGAGCAGGTAATACAGGATCTCCATTAGGTAGTAGAGAGACGAGAGGCACAGCAGCAGCTGGCTATCCGGCCCGCGCGGCCAGAGCCCTTACTCCGCACGCATCTGCTGCGAGGCGTCACACCTAGAGGTGAGGTGATCTGCGCGGCGAGGAAGAGCGTCCGCGCCCGTGCCGCAGTTCAACTCCAGAACGTTGTCGTTGCGCAGAGGACTGTGCGCAGAGCCTTCCGGACTTCCTCTTAGCGAGCGCGCCCGACACGTGAGTTGTCTAAGTAATGATCATAGCTTCAGCCGTCCAATCAACGGCCGATCCTGCGGCAAGGGCCAGAAGAGAGCCGTAGCCCTGTGCATGTTTGCTCATGCACGCACCTGCTCGACCTTGACGTCGCGATCGATAAAGTCCTGCAGCTCTGCTGCCGTAAATAGGCTGTTGGCAGAGAAGTGAAACAATGCGTTCCAGTAGAAGCTGTGTTCGGCTGTCTGATGAGGGGTAAATCCTCGCTCGCTGAGTCTGCCTTGAATGGTGTGGGCATTTGTAAGCAGCTTGTTTGCGAGTTGTCATTTCTTTGTCACTAAATAGATCATGTCGGAATAAATCGCCTGGGAGATGTTACCGTCGCGCAAGCTTGTTTCTCGTCACCATCCACTCACAATCCCACCATGTGGGCTTCTGGGAAAGCCCTGCGAGTCGGTGAGCCGAGTGCTGAACACCTCGGCGGATGATGTCTAAGTCTGCGGTATAAGCCCCTGTTTACCACTAAGTATCAGGGATGTGAGCGGACCTTGATGTCACCTCTGCGTCAGATGCAGAGCCTCTCCTACGTTGGGCGCGCTGACTAGCCGAGCGCACAACCAGGCTTCGATGGCGCTCACTTTGCTGTTGCAACATATTCTTGTTTTGATAACTAGCTGGGTAGCAAATCACCTCAACCAGAGATAGATTGTCAGCGTTGTTAGCAAGACCGACGCGCGGCGATAGCCCAGTCAACTTAGGCCTATGTATTAGTCAGTAACCATCCGTCACAGTTACTATTTTGTATGCGACAGCAAAAAGGACGTATGTATAAATCGCTGAACTGGTGAGGGGCAGGGTGGAACAGTCGCTACAGATGATGAATTCGAGATAAGTCACTGACAAACTCGAATCCTCTTCGCCTTATGTCGCATACGCTCCAAAGAAGATGAAATTACACGGAGAGATGAGTACCGCTCTCCAACACGTTAGCTGCGTCGCACGTCAGAGAGATCCCTGCGGCCTATCGGCAGTGTCTGAGACGCCACCCCACTCACGCTCTATAAGGCACCGGGCCAGGCGTGTCGTCAGATTTGTCTACCGAGAGATATGACGACGGGAAGATTTCGTCAACAACCTGCAGCAGAGCAACCGATGCGTTGTCGCTGTCGAGCGGTTTCGTCTGGAGAGTTTATGCATGTGCACACTATGTTCTCGATGGCACACCGTGTTGGGCGAGCACTGCGCCCTATGACGCGGTCAAGCCTATGCCGCCTTGTTCTCACAAGCCTCACACTCGTGATTGCAGGCCAAACCTCCGTCCTGGCGCAGACAGCGCAAGACGGCCAGATTGTTACGAACCGCCTGACCTTGCCCCGTGGTGGGGCGTGGATCCCAGGGTCCGCGCCGAACAGCGGCCATTGGTGGCAGGCTGACCAAAATCTTGGATTCTGTCGCCTGGACCCGACTCCCGCCGGGTCTTCCGTCCCTTTCCAAAGCAGCTCTGTGGCAAATACCTGCAGCAATACCGCGAAGGCCGGCGGACAGATATCGATAGGGAATCCCGTTGGCATCAATGGTCTACCCGCAAACGCGAAGCTGATCTTTGTGCCGGATGGCAGCAGCAAAAGCGTAAACGTGGTTCGCTTCGTCTTCAACCCGGCAACGGAGACAATCACTGTGCTCTCTACGATTTCCGTGAACAACGTCACGGCAGTCGGAGGCGGCGCCGGCGGAGGCAGGCCCTTATCGGCAATCATAGGACCGAACGGCCGAGATCTGTATGTGGGCTACAAGGCATCCGGCGACATCATGATGGTCCCAAATGCCACCGCGAACCAGCCTGGAGCAGCAGTTCGCATAGGGTCTACAAGTGACGGGAAAGGCATTGATGCCTTGGCCTTTTTCAATAACGACTTGTACATCACGGAAGTGGGAGGGCCCTTACTCACGTACATTCCCGACCCTAGCGGCGCGACAGGACGACCTGCATGCAATGCTACGTCACTGTGCAGGGCACAGACACCGCCCAGTCCTCCGCCGGGTCTCCCCTCCTCTCCTGCAGCGCTTGCTTCGGATGGCAGTCCAGGCGTTCCGGCCACCTATCTCTATATCGGAGACGCGCCTCTGAATGGCACTTCGGGGCAGGGGATTGTTCGCTGGAACGTCAGCACTGGC
>JAOAPJ010000390.1 GCA_025462805.1 Acidobacteriaceae bacterium | reverse complement strand
ATCGGCGGCAATCAGGTGGTTCTTACCGGACGACGGCGAGCGGCCATCCTGTTGATGGCCTTGGGCGATGAGGTTGCGCGGCAGCTGCTGCAGAGACTGCCAGACGAGTCGATCGAGACGGTCGCAGCAGAGATTGCCTCCCTCGAACAGGTAGCTCCGGAGTTGACCATTGGAGTGCTTGAGGATTTCGAGGCGCTGCTCAAATCACACCAGCAGACGCTCCGGGGTGGCATGGCTTCCGCCAGCCGTCTGCTGGCCGGAGCGCTCGGCTCATCGCGCGCCGATGCGGTCATGCTGCAGCTGCAGCGGACCAAAGAGGCCAATGACAGCAACCTGGCCATGTTGCAGCGTGTCGATCCGACGCAGCTCAGCAAGTCTCTGGAGAATGAGCACCCGCAAACCGTGGCGCTGGTGCTGGCACACCTGGACCTTCAGCGTGGATCCCAAGTTCTTGGCGGTCTGGGTGACGAGCAGCGCGTCGCGGCAGTGCAGCGGCTTGCCGAGATGCGGCACTTTTCCCCCGAAGTGGCGCAGAGGGTGGCCCGCATCCTCAATCAGCAGCTCCAGAATGTCGGCGACACGCAGAAGCGCTCTTACTCCGGATACAAAGCGGTGGCCGATCTGTTGAACGGGATGGAGGCCGAAGCCTCAAAGAAGATCCTCGACCGCATCGAGATGGAGTCTCCCGAGACCGCCATCCACATTCGCAACCTGATGTTCACCTTCGACGATCTGTTGAATGTTCCCGGCGCGAGCGTGCGCGATTTGGTCGCCGGTGTCGATCGCCGCCAGTTGGCATTGGCCATGAAGGGCACAAAAGACGAGCTGCGCGCTCATATCTACAAAGCGATGTCCACGCGGGCGGCAGAGATGCTGCAGGAAGAGATTGAGCTTATGGGGCCGGTGCGGTCGCGGGAGGTGATGCAGGCGCAGCAGAGCATCCTTGCTAGCGCGCGACGGATGGAAGCGGCCGGCCAGATCATCCTGAAACTGGAGCAAGGCGACAGCCTAATGGTTTGAGAGCGTGGATGGAGTGCAGCTGCCGGCTGAATGGGCAAGAACAGGAGCGATATGGACGCGGAGATTCGCAGGCTAACGTATGTTTCCCAGATTGACGGCGCCCGAGCGTCTTCCGGGGTGGCTTCCATAGGCCTTCCGCCCTTTTTGCGAGTGTCTGACGCTGCACGACCCACCGCGAAATTTCCAGGAAAGGCTGCTACGCAGGTATTGCTCGAAGCACATAAGGCAGAGCTACAGCAGGCTAGAGCAGAGGGGCAGCGCGAAAGCGGGGAGGCGCTCGCGGCTTTCGAGCAGAGGTCAGCGCAGGAACTCGCAGAGGCGCTCAGGCAACAGAGGGAAGCGCTCGACCAGCAGTGGTCTGATCGCATTGCGGCGGCGGTCGCCAGCTTCGAGCGGGCCCGTGCGAGTTATTTCAAAGATGCTGAAGGCGCCGTGGTCAGGCTGGCACTCGCGATCGCCCGCCGAGTTCTCTACCGGGAGTCACATATCGATCCGCTGCTGTTACGTAGCGCCGTACGCGTTGCACTCGAGCATGCGCAGGAGGGTGCTGGCTGCATTCTCGAGGTTGAAAAGGGGCAGCAGACACATTGGGAACGCTGGCTCGCTGCTGAATCCGCGCACCGCATCGAAGTTCGAGCTCTGGACGACGTACTATCTGGCCATTGCCGGCTGCTCATCGGGTCCAGTACGGCAGACTTCAGCGTCGACACGCAGTTAGCAGAGATTGAGCGAGGTTTCTTCGACCTTCTCCAGAGTCGCCCCGTGATTCGCGGAGCCGAGACGGAATGAGCACTCCGGCGTCTGCCCTCCTGCAGGTCTGTGAGAGCTTCCTCGAACGAGAGCAAGCCTGGCACTGGGCGGGCAGGGTGCTGAATGCTGCAGGGCAGAGCATGGAATGCGCTGGACCGCTCTGCAGCATCGGTGACTGCTGCGACATCATCGATGCTGCTGGCCTTCGCTACCCGGCGGAGGTGATCGGTTTCCGCGGGCAGCGAGTTCTCGCTATGCCGCTTGGATCGATTGAAGGCATTCGCCACGGCGACATGATCGTGGGGCTTGGGCGTCCTGCGGACTTTCCTGCGGGTGATGCCCTGATCGGGCGTGTCCTGGACGCGATGGGGAACCCGCTCGACGAAGCAGGCCCTCTCGTGACGACAACGCGTGAGCCGATTCACCGCGCTCCTCCTCCCCCCTTGGCGCGTATCCCGATCCGCGACCTTCTCTCCACCGGGGTTCGTGCGTTGGACGCCATGCTGGCCGTAGGGAGAGGCCAACGCATCGGCGTTTTCGGAGGATCAGGCGTGGGGAAGAGCACCCTGATCGGCATCATGACTCGGAACACGAGTGCGGATGTCACGGTGGTTGGATTGGTCGGCGAGCGTGGACGCGAAGTCAGTGAGTTCCTGGAAGAGGCGCTCGGCGAGCAGGGGCGTCGACGCTCGGTAGTGATCGTCTCCACTTCGGATCAGTCTCCACTGCTGCGGATGCGTGCAGCTCTTGCCGCCACCAGCGTTGCCGAGGGGTTCGCGGGGCAGGGCAAGGACGTTTTGCTCATCCTCGATTCGCTGACGCGATTTGCCATGGCGGCGCGTGATGTCGGGCTTGCCGCCGGTGAGCCGCCGACCGCCAAGGGCTACACGCCGTCAGTCTTCAACCGTGTGGCCAAACTGGTGGAGCGTGCCGGGCGTTTTGAGCGAGGTAGCATCACGGCCTTTTATACAGTCCTGATGGAAGGGGACGATCAGCAGGATCCGGTGGTCGATGCAGTTCGCTCATTCGTCGATGGACACGTCATGCTCTCACGAGCACTGGCCTCGGAGGGCTGGTACCCACCGATTCATGTGCTCGACTCTATCAGCCGATTGATGCCGGCGGTCGTCTCGCCCGAGCACCTGGCAGCCGCTGCCGCGCTTCGCCGTGCAATGGCATTGCATGAGCGCGCGTCCGATCTCATCCGCATCGGCGCGTACCGATCAGGAACCGACCCCGATCTGGACCGCGCGATTGGGCTTCAGCCCTCCATTCGAGCGTTGCTGACACAGAGTACAGGCGAGCAGAGCACACCTGAGCAGGCT
>JAOAPJ010000385.1 GCA_025462805.1 Acidobacteriaceae bacterium | reverse complement strand
AGAAGAGGCATCTTTGGGTCGTAATTCAGATCGATACTCAGCATGAGCTTCACGAAAGCCAGCACCGTGACCTGCAATCAAGAACACGTGGGCGCTCGCTCTATTCCATTCCGCGGCCAATCTGCCGCGTGTCTGCTTTCCTGATGCCTTCTCAGCAGGATGGTACTTTTAGACAAGCTATCGTTCCCATCACGGCTTATTGTTTTACAGGCGCCACGGCGGCAAACTGCTGGATGGCCAGGTGATTGGACATTTTGCCTTTTTGGAAGCCGTTTATCCGGCAGGGATGCCGCGGCGAGCCGCTCGTTCCCGATTGCTACTAGTTGTTCTTCGTTCGCGCTGAAGCGAATGGCAGATTGCTACACGATAGGTCCGGATCGGCCTCTGCCAACGCAAAAAGATCCATGCGACTTGGAGTTTGGATTGGAGCCGTTTCGCCCTGTTCCTATTCCGATCAGAAATGATTGCTTCGGTTCATGCTGCATCGACGGACGATTGTCGTGCGGTTCATTACGTTGTGGTGGAGAACTGTCATAGTTCTAGCTGGCGGCAGAGGATACCGCGCTTTGGACGACCACGTGGCCCTGCAGTTTCCGTGGCACCTTCGCAGCGGCGCAGAGGCCACAGAAAAGGGCGCAGCATTACGGACGCGCGCTGCCCACCGGGATCTCCCGTTGCTTAGATTCGTAGGAACAGAGTTGGGTCGTACTGACAATCGTCCCTACCGGTAAGATGAGGGCATGGGCGGGAAAGAGACGTCGGAATGGAAACTGATACACATCTCCAGGCCGCAGTAGAAGATTCAGGGAACGTGACCCGACTCCTGGTTCGCTGGAGCCAGGGGGACGAGTCGGCCTTAGAACAGCTGACTCCGCTTATTTATGGAGACCTGCTCCGTGTCGCCAGAGCACGGATGAGACGCGAGCATGGGGACTGCACCCTGGAACCAACCGCGTTGGTACACGAAGCCTACCTCCGGATGGCTGATCAAAAAAAACTGCGCGCTGAGAACCGGATGCACTTCTTTGCAATCGCTGCAAATGCTATGAGACGCGTGCTGATCGAGCATGCCAGAAAGCGAATGGCGCAGAAGCGAGGCGGGGGCATAAGGATCACTTTGCAAACAGGAATGGATGTGGCCGAGGAGCGCACCCCGGCTTTTCTTTTACTGGATGAGGCTCTCTCCAGGTTGTCAGAGATGGATGTAAGGAAGAGTAAGGCCATCGAACTCAAGTTTTTCGGAGGTTTGAGCGCGGAGGAGATAGGTCAGGCATTGGGGATCTCGGTTGCAACTGTTGGCCGCGAGCTCCGTCTCGGGCAAGCATGGATACGTCGCGAAATGTCGCAGCCGGCCTTTCAGTCTCAAGATGGACAGTAGTCGCTGGAGCCTGATTGAAGAGGTCTTCCAGGGCGCGCTGGAGCGGCCACCAGCGGAACGCAAGCGATATCTGGCCGAGGCTTGCGGGCATGATCCGGAGCTGCTTCCAGAAATAGACTCACTCCTCGAAAGCGACAATGATGCCGAGGATGTGCTTCGCTCTCTCATAGCGGACGATCTCAAGCAGATGACGCAGAGCTCATTGGCATCTGATCTCGGCTTGCAGGTCGGTCCCTATCTTCTGGTGCGCGAGTTAGACGGAGGAGGAATGGGAGTCGTCTACCTCGCCGTCCGTTCGGATGATCATTACTTTCAAATAGTGGCGGTCAAGACCCTGCGCAAGGGTCTTGATTCAGGAGAACTGGTTCAGCGGTTCCGCATCGAGCGTCAGATTCTTGCAACGCTCAACCATCCCAACATCGGCGCTATCCTTGACGGCGGAGAGACGAAGGATGGCCGCCCATTCATCGTCATGGAATATGTAGAGGGGCAGCCGATCACGGTTGCGAGCGAAGGTCGCGCATTGTCGATCCGGCAGCGCATCGAGCTGTTCCGGTCTCTATGCTCTGCCGTGCACTATGCCCATCAGAAGCTCATCATTCATCGTGACATAAAGCCCAGCAATGTCATGGTGACGCCGGAGGGTGTAGTCAAGCTCATCGACTTCGGAATTTCAAAGCCTCTCGAGCCTCAATTGCATCTGGCTGACGACGGCTTAACGGGCAGCGGCTTCCGAATGATGACTCCTGATTACGCAAGCCCTGAGCAACTCCAAGGCAAGCAGCTCACCACAGCAACGGACGTTTATTCCCTCGGCGTTTTGCTCTATGAACTCTTGACCGGTGGGCGCCCCTACACACTTCGGAATCTTTCCCCTGCCGCAGCCGAACGGGTCGTTCTCGAGCAGGATAGCCGCAAGCCAAGTTCGGCTCCACATCTTTCTCTCAGAAAGCGGGGGGAGATTGCGGGGGATCTGGACAGAATCGTCCTCATGGCGATGAATCGGGACCCCGCCCAACGCTACCTCTCGGTCCAGCATTTTGGAGAGGATCTGCTTCGCTATCTGCAGGGTAAACCGATAGCGGCCAAAAGCGCTTCGCCTTTCTACGCGTTGAAAAAGCTGCTGCAGCGCAATAGAGCGGCTGTGCTGACAACCTGCATTGTTACTGCTGTGCTGATTGGCTCGATCCTGGTCCATTTGCGCCAATCTCGTAAGGCTGATGGTCGGGTGGCTGAGGTGCGATCACTTGCCAATTCCGCGATTTCAGAGATGGCAGATAAGCTCCAACAATCTTCCGCATCGCTCGAAACGCAGGCAGCTTTGTTTCACAGTGCTCTGACGTACCTAGACCAACTGCGACAAAGCACGGGGAACGATCCTCGACTGTTGCTTGAGCTCTCCAAAGCCTATATACGGATCGGCGACCTGGAGGGCTCGCCCTTCGTTGCTAATCTAGGTAACTTGGGGACAGCCGTCAGCAGCTATAAAAAGGCATGGCAGGCCGCGTGGGAGTCGCATTCCCGAAGTCCTGGGGACGAGAGTACGGAAGCGATCATCGACGCATATCAGCGAATGGCGGGTATCGAATCGTTTCTCGGCCATCTGCGCGAAGCGCAAGATGACTACCAGCAAGGACTCTCGTGGGCGCGAGATTTTTGGCAACGGAAGCCCAACGATCCCGCTCGCAAGCGCCTTTTGGCCAGGGATTACGCAGGCCTTGGAGAGGTTGCTCTAAGCAACCTTCGCCCAGATCAGGCACTGGAAAACTTTTCTGCGGCATTCAACGTCTTCGGCACCAACGCGGATGGCGACGAAGACCACGACCAGATGCTGGCTGGGCTCAATCGGGGCATGGCTCGCACGCTGAATGAGCTGGGCAATCAGTCAGAAGCCATCGAGCATAACCGCAAGGCGATCATTCTCGCAGAAGCGCTGGTACAGAGATACCCGTCTTCATTAAAGGCCCGTCGAGGACTCTTTCTGGCGGACGAGGAAATCGTTCTGCCTTTGGCGGGAAGAGACACCCTGAATGTAGGAGATTCAGGGCAGGCGCTTGTCTACGCCCGCAAAGCTCTTGCGATTGCGCAGTTGCTGCTTGCGATCGACGACCGAAACGTCCAGGCGCACTATGATTTGGCGATTGCGTACACGGCGATGGGCGATTCGTACCGTATGACCAAGCCGGAGTTTGCCAGAGGATGGTACCTGAAGGCAATCGATTTCACGAAGAGCTTGATTCCCCAATACGGTTCTGGCGCGCGGCACTGGCTCGCGATTCGAGATGAGGCGCTGGCGGAGGTCCTTCGCAGAAAGCAGGAACAGCCAGAGCGGCTGCGCCTGCTGCTCGAGGCAGATGTGGTCCGCCGTGAATTAGCGGGAACCAGTCCACACGGCCGCCTTCACTTGATGAGATCTTATTGCAAATTGAGCGATGCCGAACTCGCGGTGGGCGACATTGCGACGGCAAGACAGTATTCACAGGCCGCCTTTCCCTTCCTTGATAAGTTCGACGCAGCGTCGCCCAGCTTGCTGGTGTCGCGCGACATAGCTTTCTGCTACGAAAGTGAAGGGGCCGTAGAGCAGCGCATCGCAGCGAGCGCCGCCCTGTCTGCCGCTGAACGGATGACTGCGGAGGCGGAGTCGCGAAAGTGGTATCAAAAGAGCGCCAATGCTTGGGCCGTCTGGAATTCGCGGGGCGCAGCTACGCCGGAGAGCGAACACGAACGACATAAGGTGGAACACCTGCTCAAACAGCGACAAGCACCTGCAGAAGCACGTTGATGAAAGGCAACAGACTGACAAACCATGATCGATCTGTGTGATGTTTCGCGCATAGATCTAAAAGGGGAATTCAGTCATTGTCGCATTCGCTACAACTTCAGGAACTCACGGCAGCCCAGATCGAGCAGAAACGGCGGCGCGGCACCTTTATCTTGGACACGCGAGCAGCGGAGCGATTTGCATCGTTCCATATTCGGGGGGCTGTACAAATTGGTCTCAGAGGACCATTCGCGAGCTGGGCAGCACTGCTGATCAAACCTACTCAGGAGCTTCTACTCGTTGCCGAGGACGCAGCCTGTGCCCAAGAGGCGGCGATCCGTTTGGCCAGAGTGGGTCTAGTGCGCCTCGTTGGGTTTGCCATTGCAGACAAGAAACAATGGCAGGAGAGTGGCGTTAGGCTGGTCAGTCTGCCCATTCGGTGGTGTAAAGATGTCAGTCGCAATCTGCGAGAGAGTCACCGCCTCCAGCTTATTGACGTTCGCAGCTCCGCGGAATGGCTGAAGGGCCATCTGCCCGGCGCCATCTCCATACCGCTGCTTGAGCTCAACTTAGAAGCAGCCTCCCTCGACCTCTCAAAGCCGACTCTTGTGTACTGTCACCAAGGATATCGCGCGATGACGGCAGTCAGTCTATTGCTTCGGTCGAACGGACATGATCTCGGCATCCTGATCGACGGTATTGAGGGAGCGCAGGCCTACGGCGTCCACCTGGATACGTCTACTGGTTAGCCCTTCAGAAGGGCTCCAAATGAGGGCGGCTGGATCCCTCCGCGCCCCGTGCAGCGAGTCCCCTATACAGAATGAGCACGGCCGCTGATCGATTCCCGGCTCCAACTGCGCATTCCGGTACAGGAGATCACCAAGATGATTGCCCCTCGACTGGCTTCGCTGTTCAGGCTCTATGGTCCCACCCTCCTAGTGGTGCTCATTCGGTTCCTCGGCCTCTCCTTGTAGATCCAGATGGCTCCCCACGAAACCAGAACAGATCGAATTGCTATGGCAGATCTCACGGCATTCGCACAACTGCCGTGTCTTCCATGCGACCAACGAGGTCTCGCGATGCCCAGTAACGTCGCTCGCCAAAAATTAACCAGAGTTTGTGAGTCGTTTGCCACGCATGATTCGCATTTCCAAATTAGGAGCTACATTCCTATGGGCTACGACCAACGAGGTTCCGCACCGATGGCTGCCGTACTCAGCGACTACATCACCGGGCTCTACAGTTACGCACTCATCCTATCCCGCAACCATGCCGAAGCGGAGGACCTTGTGCAGGAGACTTACGTTCGCGCACTTCCTGCCATGTGTCGGCTCCGGCCAGATAGCAATGTAAAAGGATGGTTATTCAGGATTCTGCGGCACGTGTGGCTAAACCAAATCAGAAAGCGCCGAAATGCTCCTGAACTGGTCCAAACTGACACGGAATCCAGCCCTGCCGGCAATGTTGCAGATCCCGGGTACGATTCATACCAGATATACGCGGCGGAGATAGAGCGGCAGCGAGTACAAGCTGCTATCCAGGAGCTCTCTACCGCATTCCGAGAAATCATCCTACTGCGAGAATTTGACGAGTTATCGTATCAAGAAATCGCAAGCGTTCTGGATTGCCCCAGGGGCACAGTAATGTCGCGTCTGGCAAGGGCGCGCTCCAAGCTTCGGGTGCTGCTCCTATCCCCAAGCTCGAGCGGGCGCAAGCGGACCAGGATGGTTTGCTAATGGACCACACACGCCCCAATCGTGCCGCCAATGCTCCGTTGCCTGATCATTTCTGCCGAGTTCGCGGTGAGGAGCTCAATGGCCACAGGCGCTCTTTCAACCCAGTGCATCTACCTACTGAGAGCATGGATAGGAGGACAGATGCCACCGAGATACTCCAGCTAACAGGAGAGATGGCTCCACGGGCACCCCGGCCTCGAGTTGCCAATCACCGGTTGCGCAGAGTCGTGACGCGGATGGAGTGTGATCGCTCAAAAGATCTTGACCTGAAGACACTCGCATCCGAGAGCGGTTATAGCAAGAGCCATTTTCTACGGATCTTTCGTGGCGCTACTGGGTACACTCCTCACAAGTTCCTGGTGCAGCTACGCATCGAGAAGGCACAGGACATGATTAAGAGTGAGTCGTCGCCCCTTCTCGTCGAGATAGCACTGGAATGTGGCTTCTCGAGTCATGCTCATTTATCCAGAGCGTTCCGGCAGCTACTGGGCGTCACCCCTAGCGAGTATCGCCGCCTTGTTCGGAATGGAGAAT
>JAOAPJ010000332.1 GCA_025462805.1 Acidobacteriaceae bacterium | reverse complement strand
GAACTCCACGATCGCGGCGACGACGCGCTCCTGCTCGTCATTCCGGAGCTGCGGGAAGATGGGGAGCGCCAGCACGTCGCGGGCGGCCCGCTCACTCTCCGGAAAGTCACCCGTGCGATAGCCGAGGCCGGCCAGTGCCTTCTGCTGGTGCAAGGCCAGCGGATAGTAAACCTCTGAGCCGATCCCTCGCTCGCCGAGGAACGCCCGCAGTCCCTCGCGCCGCGACACGCGGACCACGTACTGGTGGTAGACGTGGTGAGCACGCCTGTCCACCCAAGGCAACACGACGCCACGGTCAGGATAGGGGCCGGGTTCGACGACCCCCGCTTCTGTGAACAAGCTGTTGTATCGCGCGGCCAGGCCGCGGCGGCTTTCGTTCCAGGCGTCCACGTGGCGCAGTTTCACCAGCAGCACGGCGGCCTGCAGGGTGTCCAGCCGGCTATTCCAGCCCACCTCGTCGTGGTAGTAGCGCACCTTCATGCCGTGGCTGCGCAGGCTACGCGCCCGCTCGGCCATGGCGGGATCGCTGGTCGTGACCATGCCGGCCTCTCCCGCGGCGCTGAGGTTCTTGGTGGGATAGAAGCTGAAGGCGGCCGCCGCACCCAAGGCTCCCGCTGGTGTGCCATCCCAGGCCGCCCCGAAGGCCTGGGCGGCGTCTTCGATGAGCAGGCAGTCGCGAGTACCGGCCACCTGGGATAGCGCCGTCCAGTCGGCACATTGCCCGTAGAGGTGCACGGGAAGGATTGCGCGTGCCTTGGGCTCCCGCTCAAGGATGAGGGCGACTGAAGCAGCGGCCAGGTTGAAGGAGGCAGGGTCGATGTCCGCTAGGAGCGGGCGGGCGCCCAGGCGCAGGATCGAACTGGCAGTAGCGAAGAAGGAGAAGGCTGTCGTGACCACGCCGTCTCCCTCCTGTACGCCGGCAGAGGCGAGCGCCAGCCATAACGCATCGGTGCCGGAGCCGCAGCCGACAGCCTCAGCCGCACGGCAGTGCTCGGCTGCCGCCCGTTCGAAGTTCGCCACCTCTGGACCGAACACAAAGCGCTGGCTGCGAAATACGGACTCGACGGCGGCCAAGATCTCGGGTCCGATCTGCTCGTACTCTCGGGCGAAGTCGAGCAGGGGAACCGGTTGCCTTGCGGCTGCCTCACCCGAGGACAAAGTCGTGATACCGTTATGCTCCGGGGTCACCCGAGAAGCGTAACATCGCAACCATGGCGACGTTTCTTGCATCCGACACTCGTGTCCGTCTGAAGCTAGGCTTTTTCTAGCCAGGAACTTTGGCCGGCGCTGCATTTTTGATGGCTGGGTCACATTGCCATGCAACTGGTGCAGAGGCGCTGGCAAGCGCCGCAATGGTAGCTCTTGAAAACAAACAAGTAAGCCTTAAGACATTGGAGATCGGCACCATGGACAGTAAGCCGGCACAAAACATCCAGGACACTTTTCTGAACACCGTCCGCAAGGACAAAACCCCTATCACGATCTACCTGGTCAGCGGGGTGAAGCTGACCGGCAGGATTCGCTCCTTCGACAAATATTCCGTGTTGCTCGAGAACAACAGTCAGGAGCAGTTGATCTTCAAGCACGCGATCTCGACCGTGGTCAGCAATCGGTCTGTCATGCATGACCACCGACTGGGCCACCCGCCCGCTGCCGTACCGCACTCTCAGCCGACGCCTCTGCGGCAGGAGGCAGAATCCTAAAGCCGACGCGTCCTCTGCCCCGTCTCCTGGTATGAACCGGGCTGTATCTACTGAACCCGCGCGCAGCAACCGATGCGTCCTCGTCTCCGTTGAATTCGCCGGCAGGCGGCGTGCTGTCTCGCGTGCCGCCGCAGCGGCACGGGCGGCAGCATTGTCCGCAGCTCCTGCCGCCGACCCGCACGTCGATTCCCTCTTTGATGATTTGCCGGCGAAGATGGGCGTCCGTCCCGCGGGATCTGCATTCGACTTCGAGGCTGCCCGGGAGGAGTTCACCGAGCTGGTCGTGAGCGCCGGGGGTGATGTGGTGGCGGAGGTAACGCAGCGTCGGCTCGAGCCGGATGCCGCTACCTTGATCGGCAAGGGCAAGATCACCGAAGTCGCCGGCATTGCCGCCTCCAGCGGAGCAGACGTCGTCCTCTTCGATCAGGATTTGTCACCAACACAGTTACGAAACCTGGAGAGCGAGTTGCCCGCACGCGTGGTTGACCGCACCCAACTCATCCTGGACATCTTTGCCCGGCATGCCCGAACGCGCGAGGGCCATCTGCAGGTGGAGCTAGCGCAGCTTGAGTACATGCTGCCGCGGCTGGCTGGCCGGGGAGCGGCCATGTCTCAGCTCGGCGGCGGTATAGGCACGCGTGGACCGGGTGAAACCAAGCTTGAGACGGACCGCAGGCGCGTCCAACGCCGGCTCGTGCAACTACGCAACGAACTCGAGGCGGTGCGCCGGGTGCGAGGGCAGCAGCGGCAGCGCCGGGAAGCGGTTCCCGTGCCTACCATTGCGCTGGTGGGCTACACCAATGCCGGGAAGAGCACGTTGTTCAACCAGCTGACGCACGCCGATGTGCTCGAATCGGCGCGAATGTTTGCCACGCTCGACCCGAAGCTGAAGGCGATGACACTGCCTTCGCGGCGCAAGATCCTGCTCTCCGATACGGTGGGGTTCATCCGCGACCTGCCGCACACGCTGGTTACCTCCTTCCGGGCAACGCTTGAGGAGGTGCAGAAGGCAGAGGTGTTGATCCACGTCGAGGACGCCGCCAGCCCGATGCGTGAGGAGCGGCATCGCGAGGTCGACCGCGTTCTGGCCGAGCTGGATGTGCGGGAGAGACGTCAGATTCAGGTGCTGAACAAGAGCGATCTGCTGCCCGAGGCGGAGAGGGCAGGCCTGGCCGCGCGCCCGGACGTGGTGGTGCTTTCGGCCAAGACCGGCGAGGGTATCGAAGGTTTGCTGGCGCAGATGGACGCAGCACTGTCGGCAGACCCGCTGGTGACGCAGGCGATGACCGTTCCCCAGAGTGAAGGTGGCGTCCTGGCCGCACTGGGCGCGGGTGCGCGCATTGCCGAGCGTCACTTCAGCGGCAGCGATGTGAGCATGGTGGTCGAGGGTCCCGCGTCGCTTCTCGGCCGTTATCGACGGTTCTGGGACTGTGACGGGGCGGTTCCCGAGCAGTGACGGGAGAATCGCAATGCGATGATAAAGAATGCTGGGCGAACAGGGGAAGGGAAGCGGGGCTACGTCCCCTCTACCCTGCGTCCAGCAGACCCGGTACGGGTCGAGATGTATTCAGTTTAACCCGAAAGCGAAAGGTCAACCAGTCAAAAGAGATAATCCGGTAGATTATCTGCAGCGGCTCAAAAACGGGCCTATCCCTTCGGTTCGACGTGGTTTGACACCCCAAAATCGCCTCTGTTAGAACCATAGTTTCCAGACGTATTTGCCGCCATCTCCCATCCTGATGGATGGCACCCTCGGGGACTGCATTGGACCTAATCCTTCATCAACTGGGCGACCT
>JAOAPJ010000326.1 GCA_025462805.1 Acidobacteriaceae bacterium | reverse complement strand
AAGGTCGAGCTGTTGACGCCGCGCGTGCCGAATTGCTTGTTGTTTCCGGCAATGATGAAGCCGTCGTTCACGATGGTGTCGGACGCCGCATTGTAGGAGTAGAGCGCCGGGTCGAAGTTAAAGAGGTTGCCGTATTTCTCGGAGAGCGGGCCGTCGTAGTCGTAGCGGAAGCCGGCGGTGACACTGAGGTTGCGATTGAGACGCCACTTGTCCTGAACGAAGGCGCCTACGTACTGTGCGCGGTAGTAGCGGCTGGATGCACCCTGCAGAAAGGTGGACCCGGTGGGATTGACATTCCCCTCGACGAAGCTGGCGAAGTTCTTGAACTGGATGATGCCTGTGTTCTGCCGACGGTTACGAATATTCAGTTGCGTGTAGGCGTAGCTTGCGCCGTAGGTCAGGGTGTGGGCCCCGAAGGTCTGGATGGCCGTGCTGGAGGGTGCGAAGCGGGTTTGGAAGACACCGTCGCGGAAGAAGGACCCTGTCGGCCCGATGTTCAGCGTTCCCGTGGTTCCGTTGGAGGTGCGGATGCTGATGCCGGGGAAAGTGTCAAAGCCGAAGAGGTTGATGCCAACCTGCTGGGGTGTGAGCGCCTGGTCATTGGTGGAGTATGCCTTCTCGCGCACGAAGCCGAAGGTCTGCTGCCAACTGAAGTGTGAGGACGGTGTGTAGGAGTTGGTGATGGAGGCGAGATGGCTGCCGGCATCCAGACGCTGGTTGAATCCGGCGACGTTGCTGTCGGTAAAGGGATTCTCCGCGGGATCATGCTGGAAGTAGTACTTCAGCGAAAGCACGTCTCGATTGCGAACGTTGTAGTCGAGATTCGCGTTCACCTGGTCGCCCTTGAACGAAGGCTTGCCGAACAGTGTGGCGTCGGGCACGGTCGGGTCTGTGGAAGGGACCGGACTGGGGATCAGGTACTGGCCGTTCGGCATCTTGTAGTTCAATAGCGCCAAGGCCGCGGGATCAATGGCGCCGGTGAAGGGTTTGCCCTGCTGCGTGGAGGCGACGGCGGCAGCAATGCCGGAGGCGGAGCGGTCTGCTGTGAGCCCGGCCGGCAGAAATAGCCTCGACGTTCCGTTGAGCTGATCGGTGATCCGGATGGCGTTATAGCTGAGGAACCCGAAGACCTTGTCCTTGATGATCGGGCCACCGAAGGTGCCGCCCCCGACGACGCGGTGCAGATACGGATTTACCTGGTTGGGCGGGATGGTTCCGTTGGGATAGATCGTGCTCTGCTGCTTGTAGAAGAAGGGCGCGGCGTTCAGGAAGTTGGTTTGGCGGTAGACGAACGCCTGGCCATGGTACTGATTCGTGCCTGTGACTGTGTTCACGTCCACGTGGGCGCCGCTGGTCTGGCCCTGTTGCGCGTCGTACTGCGAGGTGTTGACGCGCACCTCCTGAATCGTCTCCGGATTGGGCGTGGGGATCGCGTTGCCGATGGCGTCGTAGACCGACGTGTTGGTCTGGATGGCGCCGCCGGACGTGAAGTTCTCACCCGTGTTGAAGGTTACGCGTCCTGAAGCGACCTGGCTGGTGCTCTTCCCATTGAAGAGGTTGCTGACGTCGACGCCGTTCACCTGAAACGTGTTGTCGGTGTCGCGCTGGCCATTGGCCCAGATCGGCTGGTTGCCCAGTCCTTCATTGGTGCCGGTGCCATTGATGAACTCCGCGCTCACACCCGGGGACAGAATGGCGAGCTGCGTAAAGCTGCCGGTCGCGAGTGGGATCTGCTGGATCTGCGTGTGGTCCAGAATGTAGCCGTTGGTGGTGTCCACCGCATTGAGAAGCGGCGAGCCCTGGACGGTCACCGACTGGGCAACGCTGCCGGGAACAAGCTGCACCTGCAACGTAACAACGCGGCTGCTCTGCACCACGATGGATGGATACTTCTGCGTCTCGAAGCCATCTTTCGACACGGCGATGGAGTAGACGCCGGTCGGCAGATCAGGAAAGCTGAAGGAGCCGCTGTCGTTGGTGGTGGTGGAGCGAGAGAGCCCGGTAGCAAGGTTAGTCACCGTTAACTGCGCTCTGCTGAGGGCAGCCTGCGACTTATCGAGGACGGTGCCGGTGATACCGCCTAGCACCTGCTGGGCATGAGCCAGGGAAGCGCCCAGACACACCACGGTCACAGCCGCGAAACGCTGCTTACTGCCAAACTGCATGATCGAGCCTCCAAAGGTGTAGCAAGGGCACAGCGATACCTTGCCGTTCCCGGCGGTCGCTGCTTTTCTGCAGAGGACGGAAATTGCCTCAAGCTTCGCTGCCAGTGAAGACTGACCCTGTTACAGCAGATTGAAAGAAATGTAACTGGATTGTCTCAGGGTCAATATTGGCCGGGAAACGAACAGTCGCAACCAGAAATTAACTTCTCACCGCAGGGGATCCCGTTCAGCGCTTCCGCTTGGGATGATTACGGCGGATATCTCGTTCGAGAGCATTCCACTTCTTTCTCACTTCGCGCGCGTGGTGAATATCCGTCTGCAGCTCCAGGTGCTGGAGTTCGCGGCGAAGCTTCTGATAGCTGCGCAGCCGCGCCGGATCGAGCTCTGCGGCGGATACGGCGCAACCGGGCTCGTGCTGATGGGTGCAATCGCGAAAGCGGCACTGTGCGGCCAGCGCGGTGATCTCCGCAAAGGCCTCGTCGACGCCTTCAGGATCGGCCCAGAGTTGCAATTCCCTGAGGCCGGGCAGATCCATCAGCAGCCAGCCGCCCGGCATCTGGATCAATTCGCGGTGGGTTGTGGTATGGCGGCCCTTGCTGTCGGATTCGCGAACCATAGAGGTGCGCTGCCGCACGCGTCCGCACAGCGCGTTCACAATGGTTGACTTGCCTGCGCCGGATGAGCCGATGAGGGCAGCCGTCTCGCCTCGCTCCACCTGACGCGCAAGGACATCCATGCCCCTCTGCTCAAGTGCGCTGATCGCGAGGACAGGAACGCCCGGGGCGCAACTCTGGCTGGCTTGTAGCACGCCATCCAGGTCCGAGCAGAGATCTGCCTTGTTCAGCACGATCACGGGTCGCGCTCCGCTCTCATACGCGAGCACGAGATATCGCTCCAGCCGGCGTGGGTTGTAGTCGCGATCGAGCGCGGTGACCACGAAGAGGAGGTCCATGTTGGCCGCCAGGACCTGTTCTCGCAGGCGTTTTCCAGGCTCCTTGCGAGATAGCTTCGTACGCCGCGGCAACACGTCGATGATGACGCTTGCCTCGCGTAAGACCACCCAGTCGCCGACTGAGGGCGTAAGTTCATGATGGCGGCGAAGAGCGCCGCTCAGGGTGGCGACAACTTCCCCATCCGCGGTCCAGACGAGGAGACGATCGCGCCGCACGAGAGCGACGCGACCATAGGAACTTTCAGGTTCTGATGCAGGCGAATAGCGCGCCCAACCCAGCGAGTGCAGGTCCATGTCCAAACCCCTTCGTGTTGACAGACACACGTGTCATGCGCCACCGGGAAGCTGGTGGCGGACTGAGGGGGGTTTAGACAAGGATGGTCAGAGGCGCCTTGGCCGGAATGCTACCAGAGCGCAGGATGGCTTGTCAGACTGGGCGTGGAGTTGAGCGGCTGCCATCTACCATCGGGAAAAGGAAGCCCTCGGCCGAAGCCGAGGGCTTTTGCGTTATTGAGCGTCGCTCTAGTGCACGGTTGCGCTGACGGCGGTCAGCCACTTCGTCCCCGCGGTGTTGACGGCGTAGACATGGAAGCTATGGGTCCCGGCCGCGAGGGCGATCGACGTGCTCAGCGTTGTGC
>JAOAPJ010000319.1 GCA_025462805.1 Acidobacteriaceae bacterium | reverse complement strand
TGCGCCAGCACCTCCTGCACCTCGCGCAGCCGCTGCTTCGCCCGCGGTACCAGGGTGGAGTCCGGGTACTGCTGCACCATCAGCCGGTACTCCTGCTCCGCGCGGTCCGCGTTGGTCGGATCGCGATCCGGCTTCTCCATCTCGGCGTAGTAGATGTCCGCCACCTTCATCTGTGCTTCGGCGGCTTCGGGCTGGTTGGGGAAGAAGGTGATGAAATCCTTGTATTCGGACTCGGCCTGCTGCAGAGCGGCCGCCCCGCCTTCCTTGTACCAGGAATCACCCACCGCCAGCTTGGCTCGCATCTGGTACTCCGATTCAGGATAGGTCGTCAGCATCGCCTGCAGGTCGAGACGGGCAACGTCATACTTGCCCTTCTTCATCGCCGTCATGGCTTTATCGAACAGCTCCTTGTCCGGCTGCTTCGACGTGACCCCCGCAAGCGGGTCCGTGGGGCTGACCTTCTTCGGCTTCTTCACCCGTGCGTGAGCCGGCGCAGCAGCGAGCGTTGCGGCGAGACATGCGGCTGCGGAGAGTGCAAGCAGACGTGCGGAAAGACTACGATTCATGAACAACCTCGAATGAGTTCCAAAAGCGCCACCGGCTCCGTGCGCTCGTATCAGCCCGTGGGGTTCTCTTGCCCAATAGTTTACCGGGCCGTGGCCAGCTCTGCCGAGCGGGCTGCGTCCAACAGCTCGCGCGCTCTCTGAGCCGGGTCGTCGCCCTCAAACACGGCGCTTCCGGCCACCAGCAACTCCGCCCCTGCTTCGACGACTGAGGCGACCGTGTCGTGAGCCACCCCGCCATCCACCTCGATGCGGAAGCTCAGGTTGCGCTCTGCGCGAAGTGCGCGGAGGTGGCGAATCTTGTCCAGCGAGAACGGGATGAACTTCTGGCCGCCAAATCCGGGGTTCACGCTCATCACCAGCACGTGGTGCAGCATCGGCAGCACATCGTAGAGCAGGTCCACCCGTGTCGCCGGGTTGATCACCACCCCCGGCTCCATGCCGTGGTCGCGTATGTGCTGGATGGTGCGGTGCAGGTGCCGGCACGCCTCGTAATGCACGCCGATCCAGTTGGCGCCCGCCTCCCCAAATGCGGGGATGAACTCGTCCGCGTTCTCAATCATCAGGTGGCAATCCAGCGGCAGTTTGGTCGCCTTCCGCAGCGACTTCACCACCGGCGGCCCCAGCGTGATGTTGGGCACAAAATGGCCGTCCATCACGTCCACATGGATAGCCGTGCCGCCGCCGCGCTCGGCTGCGGCCACTGCGTCCGCCAGGTGAGCGAAGTCTGCCGACAGGATGGATGGCAACAGTTCAACCACGGCGCCAGTGTATCAGCGCAGCAGAGCCGGTTCAGCCCGCTGGCGCCGGGACAGGCACAGCCGCTGCGCGGGCAACCCGGGAGATGCCCCGCAGCAACAACTTCGTCGAAAGGGATCCGGAGGCGTCCATGAAGATGGCCTCCCCCGTCCGCTTGGCAGCGGGACGGTAGCACCAGCGGGTGAAGAGCGCGAGATGATCTTCCACCTGCTGATTCGAAGGCCGTTTTGGTTCGACGGCACGCAGCCCGGAGAGCGCTCGTTCGATCCTGTCTTCGAGCGTCTCGGGAGGGATCGCCTCAGCGCCAGGCGTGGGCTCGAGCGGCACCGGGGCGATGGCCACCGGATGCGAGAAGAGGGAAGAGGACCCGGACTGCTCATTATGCAGACGCATGCCCAGTGTGCTGAAGCCCGCCGGCCCGGCCAGGCCCTGCGGCGTCAGACGAAAGAGCGCCACCTCTCCGGGCTCGGCGGATGGTTGGACGATCACGGCCGAAAGCTCCGACATCAGATGCATCGCTTCGGGCAGTTCTTTGAGTGCGGCCTCAGCGCGGGTGTACCGCTGATGAATCGCCGCGGCGGTCTCAAACTCCAGGGCCTCCGCCGCGGCAGCACGTTCCTGCTCCAGTTGCTTCAGCAGGCTCGCGCCGTGGGTGCGCAGCGCTTCGAAGACTGCCCTTGATTCGTCAACATGGCGCTCCGGTGTACAGCTCTGGTTGCAGGGCGCCAGGCACTTCTTCATCTCGAAATACGGACAGGCCGGGTGCTCGGGATAGGGTTGCAGGTCCTCTACGCAGCGGCGAAGCTGAAATAAATCGAGCACAGCGTCGCAGGCGCGCTCGGCCGAGACTCGCGTCGGAAAGGGCCCAAAGCTGCGATCCGCCGCGCTGCGCACATAGCGGTTGCTCGGGAAGAGGCGCGGGAAGTCGTTCTCCGTCGACATCCGCAGGTAAGCCGGAGGCCGCAATCGCAGCCGCTTGCGAGCCCCGCCCGCATCGTCACGATAGACCAGCACCATCTCTCGATAGAGCAGCAGAGAGGCTTCGAACTCCGAGCCATAGGGCGACCAGGCGATCTCGCGCACGAAGGGCAGCAGTTGCAGACGACGCGACAGAGCGCCTTCCGGAGCCAGCAGGCGTCGCACGCGGCGGCGCAGATTCGGCGTGCGGGCGAGGTAGGGCTCGCGGCGTTCGCCGAAGCCCAGAGCGAAGACAGCAGGCGCCTCGGGCAGAGCAGCCAACGCCTCGGCCAATACGCCGTCAGCCTCGGTGTGCGCGAGAGCTAGAGTATGCACCAGCACCATTTCGATTCTACGGCGCGTCGAATCTCGCGCGTTTCCGGAATCGGTTTGCGCTAACTTCAGCGATTTCGGATGGACACGATACCGTGCCTGTCATATGATTCACGAACTAGTTCAAATTTCATTGCATCAAGGATCCTCGGCTCGGCAGAGCTGAAGCTGAGATCTTTCTTTTCTTTTGGAGGGGTGACGCGGGATGGTAGTAAGCAGGAGAGCTGTACTCGAAGTGTGCCTGGCCGCCGGTTTGGCGGTCGCGCCGGTGGTCTTCGTCGGGTCCAACACGGCGTATGCGCAGGCAACGGCCAGCGGTAGCATCATTGGCAACATCACTGATCCATCAGGCGCCGCCATCGTCGGGGCAGTGGTCACCGCAACCAACACGGGAACAAATGCCCAGCGGTCCACCAAGTCAGCCGCTGCCGGCGACTACCGGTTCGATCTGCTACCCGTCGGACATTACAGAATCCACGTAGGCTTTCCTGGTTTCGCATCGGGCGAGATCAAGGACATCGAGCTGCTGGTAGGCACGACGGCTGCAGCAAATCTGCCGCTGAAGCCCGGCGGCACCGGCGAAACGGTTGAGGTTCAGGCGAACAATCAGCTGATTGATCCGGAAAAGAGCGATGTCTCCATCGCAGTAACGCCGCGTCAGATCACTGATCTGCCATTGAACGGACGTGACTTCGCCAACCTGGCCATTCTGGCGCCGGGCGTGAAGCAGGTGGACAGCTACGACCCAACAAAGAATCGCTATGCGGTCTACGCTGTCAACGGCTCGACCGGCCGGAACACCAACACCACCGTCAACGGCATCGATAACAAGGACAACACGGTGGGTGGCGCCGTGATGCAGCTGCCGCTCGAGGCGGTGCAGGAGTTCATCATCAGCCCCAACCGCTTCTCCGCGGCCAATGGCCGCAGCGAAGGCGCAGCGCTGAACGTCGTCACCAAGTCCGGGACAAATCAGTTCCACGGCAGCCTGTATGGCTTCTTCCGGACGCAAACCTTCCAGACCAACAACTACTTCGCCAAGCAGGCGAATCAGCCAAAACCCGACTACAGCCGCCAGCAGTACGGTGGCTCGATCGGCGGTCCGATTCGCAAGGACAAGGATTTCGGCTTCTTCGCGTACGAAGGCTTACGTGAGCGGTCGAGCATCTCCGTGAGCTCGGCTTCCTATGATGAACTCTTGGCGGTTGCGAATTATGTGAAGCAGAATCCCAACGTCTTCACGGTTGCTCCCCAGCCATCGCGCACCGTTCCCACGCCGTTCGATGAGAAGCGCTACAACGGCCGCATCGATCACACTTTTAATGACCGGCACAGGATATTTGTGAGCTATCTGGCGCAGGACAATACAAGCCAGAACGACCAATCGACCTCGCAAAATGATCTGACCGAAGGCAACTACACGCTCAATGACTTGATCCTGACCAACGTCACACTCAGTTCGGTCCTGACGCCAAGTCTGGTCAACAGCTTCACCGCGGGATTCCAGTACTGGAACAATCTGATCGACTCCAAGGTGCGTGCGCCGTACATCCTCTTCCCGGATGGCACCAGCTTCGGCACAAACGTCAACGTGCCGCAAAAATCGAGCCAGCATAAGTTCCAGTTCCGCGACGATCTCTCCTACACCCACGGCCAGCACACGCTGCGCGGCGGTGTGGACTATGTCTACGAGCCACAGCTGGGCGGCTTCTTTGAGAACAACCCCACGCCGGAGTTCGATTTCGTCGATTCACCGCAGAACCTGCTCGATCCGGCCAAATATTCCAATGGCTTCTCGACGCCGGGCGCCGTCATCAACATGACTGGCACGGCAGGCGATCCCAGCTTCAATCTCTCGCCCAAAATGCTTGGCTTGTACGTCGAGGACGACTATCGCATCACGCCGAGACTGCTCGTGAACGTCGGTGTGCGCTATGACCGCGATATTGATACCTATGGCATCGACAAACAGAAGAACAGCCGCACCCATCAGGAATTGATCGCAGCGGCAGCCACTGGTCTTCCCACCGTACCTGCACAGCACAATCCCAACACCTACCTGACCGGGTACACGCCTGATCTGACGAACATCGGTGGTATCTACACGGGATTGCCGAACAATGACAATCTCGACATCAGCCCGCGCATCGGCTTCTCTTACGACCTGTCCGGAAACGGCCACTTCGTCGTGCATGGCGGCTACGGTCTCTACTATGGACAGTCGTTCGAAAACATTCCGCTGTTCATGATTCAGCAGGCAAACAATCAGGTGTTCGCGAACACCTTCAGCATCTCCTGCAGTGGTCCGGGAGATACGGGATGCTCCTCAGCGAATACCGTGCCGGGAACGAGTATTGTGCTGAGCAACTATCAATTTGGCGTCGATCCCCAGCCGCTGATTCCGCCGGCGGGCCATAACCTGGCTCCGGGCTCAACCGGCCGCATCATGGATCCGA
>JAOAPJ010000298.1 GCA_025462805.1 Acidobacteriaceae bacterium | reverse complement strand
CGTCAGTGCCTGGATAGTGGAAGTACCACTGGAACTGCTGGCCAACGACTTCGACGCGCAGCGCGGAGGGCGCCGGCCCTTCGAAGCGTTGACTGGCCCAGACATGCTCCGCAGTGACGGCCATGGCTATGTAGAGCAGGGTGAGCAGCGCGAGAGGAACGAGCTCGACGCGCCAGGAAGAGGGCGCAGTGCGCTCACGCCGCGGCCGCCACAGCAGCCAGACCAGCAGCACTTGCGCGAGCACGAAGCAAGCGCCCATGGCGGCCACGTCCCAGCGCATGAGCCGGTCGACGGCGATGCCATGCGCTGCTGCATTGGGAGGCATCCAGACGTTCCGCAGCAAGAGCGCCCAGGGCATGGAGATCAGCTCGGTTGTGACATAGACGCGGTCTGCGCGGCCTGACGCACCATGTCGACGAAGTAGCGATGCACGCGGCGGTCGCGTGAGAGCTCGGGATGGAAGGTGGCGGCCAGCAGATGAGCTTGCCGCACGAGAACAGGGAAGCCGTCGCGCTCCGCCAACACCTCGACGTCCGCTCCCACCTTCTGGATACGCGGCGCGCGGATGTAGACCATCTCCAACGGGCCGGAGCCAAACGCGTCACCGAGTTTGGTCTCGGCCTGCTGGATGGAGCTATCGATCTGGCGGCCGTAGGCATTGCGCTCGACCGTGGCGTGGAGCACGCCGAGGCTGGCCTGCGGCGGATGCAGCACGTTGTTGGCGAGCAGGATGCAGCCGGCGCAGGTGCCGAAGGTGGGTGTGCTCGCAGCGAAGCTGCGCAATGTTTCGAGGAAGCCGTCGCGCTCGAGGAATTTGAGGAAGGTGGTCGACTCACCACCGGGGATGATGAGGCCATGGAGGCCAGAGAGCTGCTCGGGCTTGCGAATCAGGACGGGTTCTGCGCCGGCCTCTTCGAGCGCGGCGGCATGCGCAGCATAGTCACCCTGGATGGCCAACACTCCGATACGCACAGCGCTGGAGCTGGAGTTCGCCTGTGCCCTCTCGGCAGGCATGGTCAACGTGCGTTCCTTCCTGGTGCAGACAGTTCGAGGGCGCTGCCGATGCAAGCACCCTGGCCCGATGTGCGGCAGGCGTATTCGGCCGGGCCGATTGAGTTAGTTGCCGCGGTGCTGCAGCATGGCGCTTGGGTCGAGCGAGGCGATGGCCAAGCCCTTCATGGCGCCGGTGCACTCTTCGCTGGCTTCGGCGAGCACCTTCGGATCGTCGTAGTGCGTAGTAGCGCGCACAATGGCCTTGGCGCGGATCTCTGCTTCCTTAGGCTCGGCGAAGGTGTAGGAGTCCTGCATGAAGATACCGGAGCCGACGAAGACGGCTTCAGCGCCGAGCTGGCGAACCAGCGCTGCGTCTGCGGGAGTGGCGATGCCACCGGCAGAGAAGTTGGGGACGGGCAGTTTGCCTGACCTGGCCACGATGCGGACCAGCTCGTAGGGGGCGCGCAGCTCCTTCGCAGCAGCGTACAGCTCTTCGTCACCGAGGACAGTGAGGCCGCGCATGTCCTTGACGATCTGGCGCATGTGCTTGACGGCGTGCACCACGTCGCCGGTGCCGGCCTCGCCCTTGGTGCGGATCATCGCGGCGCCTTCGGCAATGCGGCGGAGCGCTTCACCCAGGTCGCGCGCGCCGCACACGAACGGGGTCTTGAAGGCGTGCTTGTCGACGTGGTGAGCCTCGTCTGCCATGGTGAGGACTTCGGACTCGTCGATGAAGTCGACGCCGAGTTCCTGCAGCACCTGGGCCTCGGCGAAATGGCCGATGCGACACTTGGCCATCACGGGAATGGAGACAGTCTCCATAATCTCGCGAATCTTCTTCGGCGAGGCCATGCGGGCGACGCCACCCTCGGCACGGATCTGGGCGGGGACGCGCTCCAGTGCCATGACCGCGACTGCTCCGGCGCGTTCGGCAATCTCGGCTTGCCTGGCATCGGTGACGTCCATGATGACGCCGCCCTTCAGCATCTCTGCCAGGCCGACCTTCAGCCGGAGTCCGCTGGTCTCTGTCTCGCCGCCTGCCTTGTCGCCGTGGTGGTTTCCGTTGCGCTCGTTCATCTGTCGACCCTCTCTATGCGGCGGTGCGGCCGCCCTTGCCCACTCATCAGTTTAACAGTCGGGCGCACTGCCCTGGATGCCATTCTCCTGATCCAGCGGCGGAGGTCAGGTTGCTGCCGGGCTATCTCGCCTGCTGCTGCCGATAGCGCTCGATCAGCTCAGGCGTTACCTGGATGAAGATGCCCGTTGCCGTGGCCAAGACAGTCCCGCTGGCGTCGCGCACTTCGGCCGAGCAGCGGTGCTTTCGGCCGCTGTCGCTCGCCCCATCCCGCTCCGACCATCCCTCGAGCACCAGGTCAGCCTCAAGCGGCACCGGCTTGAGGTAGTCGACCGACATGTGGCGGGTGATGGCGACGATGCCGCGGCGGCGGGTGGCCTTGCTCATGGCCTCATCCAGCATGGTGGCGATGATGCCGCCGTGCACGTGGCCGGGAGGTCCCTGGAAGCGGGCGGAGAGGCGGGTACGGCAGAGCAGGCGGCCCTCTGCGTCGACGAAGAAGTGGAGGTGGAGTCCGGCCTCATTCGCGTCGCCGCAGCCGAAGCAGCCATTCAGGGTGCCGTGCGAAAGCGGCAGCTCGGCGACTGGTTTTGCAGCGTCATCCATGGGGTTCCCGGCAGCTCCGGCGCGGGGCTGCTGCGCTATACTCGCATCCAGCCATGGCAGTAGCAAAGACGTTCTTTCTCGAGACCTTCGGTTGCCAGATGAACGTCCATGACTCGGAAAAGGTCATTGGGACACTGGAGCAGCAGGGCTACTCGCAGGTGGATACGGAAGAGGCTGCCGACCTGATCCTGTACAACACCTGCTCGATCCGCGACAAGGCAGAGCAGAAGGTCTTCAACCGCCTTAACGATACGAAGAAGCTGCTGAAACAGGGGAAGCGCTTCGGGGTGCTCGGCTGCGTGGCGCAGCAGGAGGGCGAGGCGATCTTCGAGCGTGCGCCGTATGTCTCGCTGGTCTCCGGTTCCGCATCGTACCGCCGGCTGCCCGAGATGCTGGCGCGCCTGGAGGCGGGCGAGAAGCGTGTGGCGGGGCTGGACGATCGGCAGACCGACGAGACCTTCGAGACAGAGTTCACGGCGCGTTCGAATCCGTACCGCGGGTATATCACTATCATCGAGGGCTGCGACAAATTCTGCGCTTACTGCGTGGTGCCGTATACGCGGGGCAAGGAGCGCAGCCGCCCGTCGAGCTCCGTGCTGGCCGAGGCGCGAATGATGGCGGAGAGCGGCTACAGCGAGATCCAACTGCTGGGCCAGAACGTGAACAGCTATCGCGATCCGGAAGGGAAGCGCAGCTTTGCCGAGCTGCTGGCGGCGATCGGCGAGCTGGCGGGGATTCGGCGCGTGCGCTTCACCACCTCGCACCCGCGGGACTTCACGCGCGACATTGTGGATGCGATTGTCGCCGTCCCATCGCTGTGCAATCACGTGCATCTGCCGGTGCAGAGCGGCTCGAGCACCACGCTCAAACGGATGCAGCGCGAGTACACGCGGGAGCAATACCTGGAGCGGATCGGCTGGATCCGCAGCGCGCGGCGGCCGATCAGCATCACGACGGACATCATCGTCGGCTTCCCGGGCGAGACAGTGGCGGAGTTTGAAGACACGCTCAGCCTGCTTGAGGAGATCCAGTACGACGCGGTGTTCGCGTTCAAGTACTCGCCGCGGCCAAATACACCGGCGCTGGTGATGATCGATGCGATCAGCGATGAGGAAAAGGGCATACGGCTGCAGGCGCTGTTGAATCGTCAGCGTGAGTGGCAAAGGTCCAACTATGAGAAGCGGATAGGGAAACTTGTTGAAGTTGCGGTTGAAGGACACAATGCGCAGCGTGGCCAGGTGAACGGCCGGACAACAGAGAACATTACCCTCAACTTCGTCCCGAATGGGCCGATTCTCCCGGCGCCGGGCAGCTATGTTGACGTGGAAGTGACCCATAGCTTTCCGAACAGCCTGCTGGGCAGAGCAGTCTAATATCGAGCGTCTAAGGATGACAGGAGGAGAAGCGCGATGGATGTCGAGATGAAGATCCGCGGGTTGGTTATGGATCCGAGTACGCACGCCCCCATCGTGATCCTCAAGGA
>JAOAPJ010000276.1 GCA_025462805.1 Acidobacteriaceae bacterium | reverse complement strand
GGGTATCCGTCTCAATGGCATGCCGCTGGCTAGGCAAGACGAGGGTTGCTCGTATTGCCGGCGTCGATATGATCCCGCAGCTCTGCAGACAGGCGGCGCAGCTCGGGCTTCCTGTCTATTTCCTTGGGGGCAAGCCTGGTGCGGGGGAGCGCACCGCTCAGATTCTGAGCGATATATTCCCTAGCCTCCGGGTGGCGGGTGTTAATTGTCCTCCGGCTGGCTTTCTGGACCAGCCCGAAGCGCTCGCAGGGGTTCTGGCGGACATCTCCAACGCTGCCCCCGCAATGCTTTTCGTCGCCCTGGGCGCCCCCCAGCAGGAATATTTCATTCAGCGCTACATCCGGCCCATGGGCATTGCCGTCGCCATGGGAGTAGGCGGGAGCTTCGAGATGATTGCCGGCGTCCGACACCGCGCTCCTCGGTGGATGCGTTTCGCTGGAATGGAGTGGCTCTTCCGGTGGGCACAGGAGCCGAAACGCCTGGCGCGGCGCTATCTCGTGGGCAACTCTCTGTTCTCTATCTATCTGCTGCGTGCTTTTCAGCGCTCTATCGGCTCTTCGCTCTTGAACGAGCGTAAGAAGTCGACACGGACGGGACTTTAAAATGCCCGAACCTGGGACAGCCCGTTTCCTTAATATTTCGGTTCAGCTGATGACGATGGCCGCGCTGACAGACCTGGTGGCCGAGGGCATCGCTATGAACCAGAAGTGGATCATTGCGAATCACAACATGCACAGCTTGTACCTCCATCGTCGGGAGGCCGCCGCGACCCCAGACGGGCTCTTGCAGCGGTACTTCAGGCACGCTCACTACACACACATTGACGGAATATCAATAGTGGCGCTGGCACGGCTCTACGGACAGGCCGCACACCGTATTCACCGGATCGGTTACACGGATTGGCTGCCCACGCTGATGGCCTCTGCGATGGAGAGGAGTTGGCGCGTCTTTTATCTCGGTTCTGCTCCATCTGCTAGCGAGCGAGGAATCGCAATTTTGAGACAGCGTCATCCTGGTCTCACGATCGAGGGCCGGCATGGATTTTTCGATTTTAATCCCCAGGGCCGGGAAAACGAACGGGTGCTGCAGCAGATCGCCGAATTTCAGCCGCACCTACTCATGGTCGGGATGGGCATGCCGCGCCAGGAGTACTGGATAGAGAGCAACTTCGAGGCGCTCAAAGCAAACGTGATTCTCGCCTCTGGTGCGGCCCTGGACTATGTAGCCGGAGTCATTCCTACACCGCCGCGGTGGTCTGGCCCGTTGGGGCTGGAGTGGGCCTTTCGCCTGGCTGCGGAGCCGAGACGTCTCGCTTTCCGTTACTTGGTCGAACCTTGGACGGTTGCCCGTCATGTATCTCGCGACCTGCTGATTCGAGCCTGCTCTGAGCCTGCGATGGCGTTCGGCGTGAAAGGCGAATTGGAATGAAGCGCGTTGGCCGGATGATCCCTGGGCAGACTGACTCACACCCGCTTCTCAATAGCCTGAAGCCTATCGTGAGCGTTGTAATACCAACCAGGAACAGACCGAAGCTGCTGGTCCGTGCAGTTCGAAGTGCTCTGCATCAGACCCTTACTGATATAGAAGTCATTGTCGTGATCGATGGTCCGGACCCTGCGACGGAAGCCGCGATGGGCGCACTCCTGGACACCCGAGTGCGTTTAGAACGCCTCACCCAGTCGGTCGGAGGATCGGAGGCCAGAAACATAGGCGTCAGGACCTCTAGGGCGCCGTGGATAGCATTTCTTGATGATGATGATGAATGGCTCCCGGAGAAACTAGCCGTCCAGCTGAGCGCCGGCGAGTCATTAGCTTCTGATCTGGTATTCGTCGCCTCTTATTATGTCGAGAGATCGAGCAACGGAGATCGCTCGCTACCGAAGAGCCGCGGTATCGAAACACGCCATCCCAGTGAGGCGCTGTTCTGCCGACGGACCCTAACGTCCGGTACCGATTACGTTCAGACGTCTACCTGGTTTGTCTCTCGCCGTTTGATGCTCGAAGTTCCGTTTACGAAAGGCTTGAAGCGGAACCAAGATGCTGATTGGCTTCTTCATGCGCTCGCACTTCCGGCAGTTCGCCGCGCGGTCGTACCGCAAGCGCTGAGCATCTTTTATGAGGATGACCGTCCCGAGCGCGTGAGCCGGTCTGCAGACTGGAAGTTTCATTACGACTGGGCACTGAGCAACCAACAGTACTTCACGCCTAAGGCATTCGCCTTCCTTCTCCTAACCCTGTGCGTGCAGGACGCTGTCTCCAAGCGCCAACCGATACACACGATGATATTCCTCCTAAGGGAGAGCCTAAGGCTGGGGCGTCCCACACTCCTATCTCTGATTTTCTTCTTCTATTATTGGCTTTCATCTGAGACGCTACGCCAGGCATGTCGAACATCCTTGAGAAGAGAGGTCGCATGCGCGTAGCCATCACCTACAACTACTCAGTCTCACTTGGCGGCTCAGAACGGGTGCTGGAAGTGCTAGCAGCTATGTACCCCGAGGCGGACTTGTTCTGCCTCATGGCGGACCCCCGCTGCATTCCGCAAAGCCTGCGGGATCGCAAGATTTATACGTCGTTCCTTGATCGAGTTCCTTTTGGAAAGCGCTTCTATCAGTCGCTGCTCCCCCTGTACCCCTATGCTACAGAGAGCCTGAACCTTCAGGGATACGATATCGTCATTTCGTCCGACGGTACGGCGACCAAGGGAGTGATCACGGATGAAGGCGCGTTCCACTTGTGCTACTGCCACTCTCCTCACCGCTCACTTTGGGACGAGTATGGTTCCTATCAAAAGCACTCGAAGGGAATTCAAAAGTTGGCGTTCACCGTCAGTGCGCATTACGTGCGTCAATGGGATTTCAGTGCGGCCCAGCGGCCGACCGCCTTCGTAGCAAACTCAAACTACGTTGCAAGCAGAGTGCAGAAATACTATCGCCGCGATTGCGAGGTAATATACCCGCCTATCGATGCGAGAGCTGGATATGTTGCACGCCGTACTGATGACTACTACCTGACAGTCGGGAGACTGTCATCTAAGAAATGTACCGAGATGATCGTCCAGGCGTGCACTGCGATGAACCGCCGCCTCTTGATTGCCGGGACGGGTGATCAAATGGACCGACTTAAAAAAATGGCGGGCCCCCGCGTAGAGTTCCTGGGGTTTGTGCCGGATGAGGCGCTAGGTGAGCTTTATAGCCGCTGTCGCGCATTTATCTTCGCGTCGCGAGAAGACTTCGGCATCGCACCCGTGGAGGCTCAGTCGTATGGACGTCCTGTGATTGCCTTTGGGCAGGGCGGGGCACTTGAGTCCGTGAAAGGGTGGACGCTGGCCGGTAGGGCATCCGTTGCAACTTGCACCGGCCTCTTCTTCGAACACCAGACTGTTGCCAGCCTGAGTGAGGCCATACGTGAGTTCGAGAGTGTGGAGGATCAGTTTGATCCGGCATACATAAGGAGTCACTCGCTGCGCTTTGACACGTCAGTATTTAGGGCTGCGATCCGAAACATAGTTGACGCCGGAGCGCCTTCGCACCACAGACTGCCCGTTGAAAGCACCTTCATTGCACAGCCGGAGGCCATCCATGCCTGAGCCCACCCGGAGAGACGTGCTCAAATCAGGCGCAGCGGCGGCCCTTCTTTGCTGCCACACAGCGAACTTGGCGTGGGCAGCACAGGCCGATCAGTCATTGCGGCCCGCTGCCGCCAGCGCCGGAGTGGTCCTCGGCATCGCGATCGGCCAATCAAACGTCTTTCGCGAGCCAGACAAGAGTTTCATCTGCGGAAACTTCGGCATGATCACGCCCGGCGGTGAGATGAAATGGGCGGCTCTCCGTCCAGACGAATCAACTTACAACTGGGCCGGCGCGGATACGATGATGACCTTTGCGAAGGCGAATCATCTCCTTCTGCATGGCCACACACTCTGCTGGAACATGTATAACCCCTCATGGTTGGAGAGCAAAGCAACGCGTGCGACCGCGCGGGATCTGCTCCAGGACCACATCCGGAACGTGACCGGCCGCTACAAAGGACTAATCGACGGCTGGGATGTCGTCAATGAGCCTATCCGCATCGGCGTAGGACGACCGGAGGGTTACTTACCCGGACCTTGGTTCGATGCACTTGGACCAGAGTATATCGATATCGCGTTCCACACAGTCGCCGAGACCGACCCCGGAGCCGTCCGACAGCTCAACCTCGACAATGTAGAGCAGGATGGTGACTACTGCGAGAACACCCGGCGCGCTGCTCTGGCGGCTGTCCGCGCAGCTCTGGGAAGAGGGGTCCCCGTCCAGGCGATCGGGATCGAGTCCCATCTCCAGGGGCACTTGCCTCCAACCAGTCCTGCATTCGAAGCTTTCATCAAAGAATTAAGAGGGCTTGGGCTCAAAATCAACGTCACAGAGCTTGACGTGAACGATACCAAACTTTCCGGGCCTCCTGCTGAGCGGCTGCGAATCGTGGCGGACTACTATGAGCGCTACCTGGAAGCAATGATCCCCCTGAGCAATACGCAACGCATCGGAATCTGGGCCCTATGCGACAAGAATAACTGGCTGGATGCCAAATATCCGAGATCCGACCATGCAGAACATCATCCTGGCCTCGTGAGCGACGCCTTTGCGCTAAATCCCGCTTACTACGCGGTGCGAAAGGCCTTGTGGCAGGCAAAAGGGTAAAGACTATCTATGATTGCGACAAGAGATAACCCCCCCGCCCTCTTTGCTAGGGTCTCCACATGGACGACTGTGCTCATGCTCACATATTTCTGCATGATCGGCGGATCGCCGTTCTCCAACGCGAACATTCAGTGGCGGGTGGCAAACAACACTACAGATCACTCCACAGCGGAGCTAGTCTTCACCATTCTGATGTGCGTGACCAGTATTGCTCTGCTCGTGAAGTCACCACGCCGTCTGTGGCGCCGGTTCTCGTCTGTACCGTGGATTGCAATCTGCCCTTTCTTGGCGATGATTTCGACGCTATGGAGTGAGACGCCGGCCAAGACGTTGCGTGCCGGAATTATTCTTCTCTGCACGACTCTCTGGGCGGCGTACTTCTCGGAAAAGTACACCTATAGAGAACAGATGGTGTTGCTATTCGCCGCGGGCGTCATCGTGATCTCCGCCAGCTTGGCTTTCACGGTTGCGCTTCCTCAATATGGGCTGGATCACCTTGGCGGACACGACGATGCCTGGAAGGGAATATTTCCTTCAAAAAACACTTGTGGAGCGGTCGTTCTTCTGCTCTTGATTCCCGCCTTCTACATTACCCCTCGGCGCCGCCATCTACTGCTCCGCAGCGTCTATGTCTTGATGGCACTTACTCTGCTTGTGCTCTCTCGATGCGTAGCGGCCTGGATCGGACTGGGGGCCTTCGCTGCTTACTTCGTGATGAGCGTCAGTCTCGCGCGGTTTCGAACAAGAGATATGCTGGCGATAGGTGGCCTGCTGGCGATCGGTGTGATGGCGGCCGCCGCCTACGTGTACT
>JAOAPJ010000248.1 GCA_025462805.1 Acidobacteriaceae bacterium | reverse complement strand
TGGCGGCCGGATGCAGTGGTGACGGTGGAACCGTCGCTGATGTGTTCGTTTGCCGCGCTGCTGACAGCACAGCTGGCAGAGTCGGTGGCGTGGCTACACATCCAGGATTTCGAGGTGGATGCGGCGTTCGACCTGGGCCTTTTGCGGGCGGAAGGAACACTGCATAAGCTCGCAGAGGGAGTGGAACGGGAGATAATGGGTCCGTTCCATCGTATCTCCACGATCTCCGAAAGGATGATGCAGCGCTTGCCGGAGAAGGGCGTGCCGGTGGAGAAGACAGTGCTGTTCCCCAACTGGGTCGATACGGATGCCATCGCTCCGATGGCAGGTCCCACCCGGCTACGCCAGCAACTTAACCTGCAGCCGGACCGCGTGGTGCTGCTGTACGCGGGCAACATGGGAATGAAGCAAGGGCTGGAGCTGTTGCCGGTTCTGGCGCAGGAGTTTGCGCACGAGCCGCAGATTCATTTCATCTTCTGCGGAGATGGAGCCTTCCGTCCGCAGTTGGCCGAGATGGTGCGCGGCGTGCCTAACGTGACGTTGCTGCCGCTGCAGCCCTACCATCAGTTGAATGATCTGCTGAATACGGCGGATATCCACCTGTTACCGCAGCGGCCGGACGCAGCCGACCTGGTGATGCCCTCCAAACTGACCGGCATGATGGCCAGCGGCCGCCCGGTGATCGGCACCGCTGCGCCAGGGACGCAGGTTGCGGCTGCGCTGGGACACTGTGGCATTGCAGTCCCGCCGCTGGACAATGCAGCGCTGTTCGGCGCCGTTCGCAGCCTGGCGGACGCCGCGGAGAGGCGGCGCACCCTGGGGGCGGCGGCGCGTGCCTATGCGCTGGAACACCTGGGCCGCGACCGCGTGCTGACACGGTTTGAGACAGCGCTGCGTGTGGCGGTTGCGGAACGCGATCGGGCGGCCGGAGAGCGGGAAGCATAGCCATGCCCGCGTGGTACCGTAGGTCGTGTGACAGTGGACCGCCCAGCCGTCCGGTCTCCCCTGCCGCAGACGGATTTGTCACTCAGGCGGTGGCGTGAAGAAGGCACTGATCACAGGCATTACCGGGCAGGATGGCTCCTACCTGGCGGAACTGCTGCTGGCGAAGGGGTACCAGGTCCACGGCATCAAGCGGCGCTCTTCACTATTCAACACTGCCCGCATCGATCATCTTTACCAGGATCCACACGTCGAGCACCAGAACCTGGTGCTGCACTACGGCGACCTCACCGACACGTCAAGCCTGATCCATGTAGTACAGCATGTGCAGCCGGACGAGCTGTACAACCTGGCTGCGCAGAGCCACGTGAAGGTCTCCTTCGAAGAGCCGGAGTATACGGCCAACAGTGACGCGCTGGGCACACTGCGGCTGCTGGAGGCGATCCGTACCTTGAGTCTCGAGAAGAAGACGCGGTTCTACCAGGCATCGACGTCGGAGATGTTCGGACTGGTGCAAGAGACGCCGCAGCGCGAGTCGACGCCCTTTTACCCCCGTTCTCCCTACGGCGTGGCGAAGCTGTACGCGCACTGGATCACGGTGAACTATCGCGAGTCGTATGGAATCTTCGCGTGCAATGGAATCCTCTTCAATCACGAGTCGCCGCGGCGCGGCGAAACTTTTGTGACGCGCAAGATCACGCGCGCACTGACCCGCATCAAGGTGGGCCTGCAGGACAAGCTCTATCTGGGGAACCTGGATGCCAGGCGCGATTGGGGCCATGCGCGCGACTACGTGGAGGTGATGTGGCGCATGCTGCAGCAGCCCAGCCCACAGGATTACGTGATCGCCAGTGGCCAGCAGTACACTGTGCGCGAGTTCGTGGAGCGCGCAGCCGAGCCGCTCGGATTCCGGCTGCATTGGGAGGGAACGGGCGCAGAGGAGCGGGGGATTGATGCCGAAGGGCGGGTGATCGTCTCGATCGATCCGCGCTACTTCCGGCCCGCCGAGGTGCAGACTTTGCTGGGCGATGCGTCGAAGGCGCGTCGTGAGCTGGGATGGGAGCCGAGCGTCAGCTTCGCCGATCTGGTATCCGAGATGGTGACAGAAGATCTTAAAGAGGCGGAGCGGGATGCGCTGGTCCACAAGCATGGCTTCAACGCCTTCCGCTATCACGAGTAGGACCGCATGAATGAGGACAGCAGAATCTTCGTCGCAGGGCATCGCGGCCTGGTCGGCTCCGCCATCACGGCGTACCTGGAACAGCAGGGCTTTCGCAACGTGCTGAAGCGGACGCGTGCGGAGCTGGACCTGCTGGACACGCGTGCGGTTGAAGGTTTCTTCGCGGCGGAGAGGCCGGAGTATGTTTTTCTGGCTGCGGCGAAGGTGGGTGGCATCCTGGCCAACGATACGTACCCTGCGGACTTCATCCGCGACAACCTGATCCTGCAGACCAACGTGATCGAAGCAAGCCGGCGGGCGGGAGTGCAACGGCTGCTGTTTCTCGGCTCAAGCTGCATCTATCCGCGGCTTGCGCCGCAGCCGATCCGGGAAGAGTCTCTGCTGACGGGACCGCTCGAGGCGACCAACCGGCCGTATTCGCTGGCGAAGATCGCTGGGATCGAGATGTGCTGGGCCTACAACCGCCAATATGCGACGCAATATCTGGCGGCGATGCCGACGAATCTTTATGGGCCGCACGATAACTTCGACCTGACGACATCGCATGTGCTTCCGGCGCTGATGCGCAAGGTGGTGGAGGCCAAGGCAGCGGGTCGCAACTACATCGAAGTCTGGGGCACAGGGACGCCGCGGCGTGAGCTGCTGTACAGCGAAGATCTCGCGGAGGCGTGTGTTTTCCTCATGCAGTTGCCGGACGCGCAGTTCGCAACGCTCATCAACACGGAGCATGCGCCCTTGATCAACATCGGCACCGGCGAGGATCTGACGATCCGCGAGCTGGCGGAGCTGGTCGGCCGCGAGCTCGGCTTCAAGGGGGAGCTGCGCTTTGACACAACGAAGCCGGACGGAACGCCACGCAAGCTGCTCGATGTGTCGCGCATCCGTGCGCTCGGGTGGCGCGCAAAGACCGACCTGGATGAGGGGATCCGCAGAACGTATGCGGCCGTAGAGGCGCAGCTCAGGGCATAGGTGAGCGCCTCGTCCGTCGCTCGAGCCGCCAGGCGGAGAGCCAGAACAGGATGCCGAAGAGCGAGAGCGATCGCCCCACCCAGGCATCGGGTGTAGTGCGCCAGCGGATGTCGATCTCCGAGCGGCCCTGCGCCACGGGCACCGTGAGCAGGCCGTCCTCGCGGCGCGGCAACTGATCGAGAGTACGGCCATTGCGGCGGATCTCCCAGGCCGGGTAGCTCATCAGGCGGATCAGGGCAAACCCGGATGCGGGCGTGTCGATGACGATGCTGCGGCGCTCTGGAGTCCATTCGGGCGTCGTGATCGTGGCCTGGATCTCGGCGGCTGGGTCGGCCTGCCACTCGGGATTCTCCTGCCGGCTGGAGTCGGGCTCCTCCGCATCGGCGCTCCTGAGGACGCGGACCTCCGGCTGATCCTGGGCGATCTCGCTGTTATCAGTCTCGCGCGGCGTGTACTCGTCCGTGCCCTCCTGTCCATCCCCGTCGTGCATGAGCTTCATCTGTGCGGAGACGTTGTCTTCCTCATCGCAGTGTTGGTGGGCTCGCGGTGTGAGTATCACGACTGATAGAGAGCAGAGGATCGCGCTGCCCGCCACCAGGGCGGTGCGGGAGCCCCGGCTGGCGATGGCTCCCGCAATCAGGAGCGTGGCCACTGGGGCGAGCACCATCAGCCACCGCCAGGTGAACTGCA
>JAOAPJ010000238.1 GCA_025462805.1 Acidobacteriaceae bacterium | reverse complement strand
CCGGTCATCGTCGCCTATCGCAATGGCGCGCCGGTGCGCCTGTCCGATGTAGCCGACGTCGTGGATGGGGCAGAGAACACGATGCAGGCGGCATGGATGAATCGCCAGCCGGCCGTGATCATGAACGTGCAGCGGCAGCCGGGCGCCAACATCATCGCCGTCGTGGACCGGATTAAGAAGCTGCTGCCGCAACTGCAGACCACCCTGCCCGCCGCAATCAAGGTGCAGGTGCTCACGGATCGCACAGAGACGATCCGCTCTTCCGTGGCGGATGTTCAGTTTGAGCTGATGCTGACCATCGCGCTGGTGGTCATGGTGATCTTCCTGTTCCTGCGCAGCGTCGCCGCCACCATCATTCCCAGCATTGCCGTGCCGCTGTCACTGGTCGGCACCTTCGGAATCATGTACCTGCTCGGGTACAGCCTGAACAACCTCACGCTGATGGCGCTGACCATTTCGACCGGCTTCGTCGTGGACGATGCCATCGTGATGATTGAAAACATCTCACGCTATATCGAGGAAGGCGAAGACCCGCTCGCCGCCGCGCTCAAGGGCTCCGAGCAGATCGGGTTCACCATCGTCTCGCTGACCGTGTCGCTGATCGCCGTGCTGATCCCACTGCTGTTCATGGGCGATGTGGTTGGCCGGTTGTTCCGCGAGTTCGCCATCACGCTCGCTGTCACCATCCTGGTATCGGCCGCGGTGTCGCTGACCCTGACGCCGATGATGTGCGCCAAGCTGCTGAAACACAAGCCGGCCTCACAGCAGAACGCCTTCTACCGCAAGTCCGAGCAGTTCTTCGAATATGTCATCCGGAAGTACGGCGAGACGCTGCAGTTCGTGTTGCGCCACCGCTTCGCCACCCTCTTGGTCACCATCGGCACGCTGGTGCTTACGCTTGTGCTCTACGTCATCGTGCCTAAGGGCTTCTTCCCGATCGAAGACACGGGCATGATTCTGGGCATCTCCGAGGCTCCCCAGTCGACCTCCTTCGAAAGCATGGCGCAGCGACAGCAGAGGCTGACCGACGTCATTCTGAAGGATCCCGACGTGCAGAGCCTGTCCTCCTTCATCGGGGTGGACGGAACCAACACGACCATCAACAGCGGCCGCATTCAGATCAACCTGAAACCGCTGGATCAGCGTACGGATCGGGTGAACCAAATCATCCAGAGATTGCAATCAAAGCTGCAGAGTGTTGAGGGCATTACGCTCTACATGCAGCCGCTGCAGGACCTCACCGTCTCCGACGTGGTGAGCCGCACGCAATACCAGTACTCGCTCGAGAGCGCGGATCCCAACGAGCTGAATACCTGGACGAAGAAGCTGGTGGCAGAGCTGCAGAAGCATCCGCAGCTCACCGATGTAGCCAGCGATATGCAGGACAAGGGACTGGAGACGGACCTGATCGTCGATCGCGATACGGCATCACGACTCGGGGTCACGATGGCAACGATCGACAACGTGCTCTACGACGCGTTCGGCCAGCGCGAAGTTTCGATCATGTATACGCAGCTGAACCAGTATCACGTGGTGCTGGAGGTGCAGAACAACTTCCAGGTCGACCCGGGCGTGCTGCGCAGCATCTACGTCGCCTCGTCGACCGGGATCCAGGTGCCGCTGAGCACATTTGTCACCGTGCAGCGCACCAGCACGCCGCTTGCCGTCGAGCACCTCGGCCAGTTCCCGGCGAGCACGCTCTCCTTCAATCTTGCTCCGGGCGCGTCGCTGGGGGATGCGGTCGCGATCATCAACCAGGTAGAGACCGATCTCCACATGCCGGAGAGCGTGAATGCCAGTTTCCAGGGCACAGCCAAGGCGTTTGAGGCCTCGCTGACGAACGAACCCATCCTGATCCTGGCGGCGCTGATCACCGTCTACATCGTGCTCGGCGTGCTCTATGAGAGCTACATCCACCCGGTCACGATTCTTTCGACGCTGCCCTCGGCCGGTGTTGGTGCGATCCTCGCCCTGCTGCTCTTCCGCATGGATCTGAACGTCATCGGCATTATCGGCATCATCCTGCTGATCGGCATCGTGAAGAAGAACGCAATCATGATGATCGACTTCGCCCTCGAAGCGGAGCGCCACGGCGGCAAGAGCTCGGAAGAGGCGATCTACCAGGCCTGCCTGTTGCGATTCCGGCCGATCATGATGACCACCATGGCGGCGCTGCTGGGCGGATTGCCGCTGGCGCTGGGCACCGGCATGGGTTCGGAGCTGCGCAAGCCGCTGGGCATCACAATCGTGGGCGGCTTGATCGTGTCGCAGGCGTTGACGCTTTACACCACCCCGGTGATCTATCTCTACTTCGACCGCTTTGCCCAGCGCTTCAGCCGCCGGCGCATGCGGTTCGCAACGTCGCGCGTCGAGCACACGGTTTCGGCGGACTGAGGGGCCGGACGCAATGCATCTCTCTGCCCCATTTATTCGCCGCCCGGTAGCGACCTCGCTGCTCAGCCTGGCCATGCTGCTGGCCGGGGCCGTGGGGTATGTGTTGCTGCCTGTGTCTTCGTTGCCGGAGGTGGAGTTCCCGACCATCAACGTCAATGCAAGTCTGCCCGGCGCAAGCCCCGAGACGGCAGCCTCTTCGATGGCGACGCCGTTGGAGCGGCAGTTCGGCCGCATCGCCGGCGTGACGCAAATGACCTCGTCCAGCACACTCGGCGGCACGAATATCACGCTGCAGTTCGATCTAAATCGGAACATCGACGGCGCTGCTCGCGACGTGCAGGCAGCCATCAATGCGGCGCGGGCGCAGCTGCCCGCGAACATGCCGCAGAACCCGAGCTATCGCAAGACCAACCCCGCCGATGCGCCCATCATGATCCTGGCGCTTACCTCAGACGCGCTGAGCCAGCCGCAGATCTACGACGCCGCTGATTCGGTGCTGCAGCAGAAGATCTCGCAAGTGCCAGGAGTCGGACAAAGCTTTGTGGGCGGAAGCGCCAGCCCCGCGGTTCGCGTCGAAGCGAACCCGCTGCAGTTGACCGCCTTCGGCATTGGGCTTGAATCGGTGCGCACCACCCTGGGAGCCGTGAACCAGAACATGGCCACCGGCTACTTCCGCAACGATCGCCGCATCAGCAACATCAACACCAACGATCAGCTCTTTCACGCGAGCGAGTACGCGCCGCTGGTGGTTGGATACAACCAGGCCACGGGTGCGGCGGTCCGGCTGCAGGATGTCGCCTCGGTCATTGACTCGACCTCCAATCTGTATAACGCAGGCTTGGCAAACGGCAAGCCGGCTGTGCTGATCGTCATCTTCAAAATCCCCGGCGCGAATGTGATCGAGACTGTGGACCGGGTGAAGGCGGCATTGCCGTCGCTTGAGGCTTCGATCTCGCCTCTGATCCATACCAGCGTCGTGCTGGATCGCACAGTAACCATCCGCGCTGCCGTCCACGATGTGGAGGTGACGCTGATCATCTCCATCCTGCTCGTGATCGTGGTGGTGTTCGTCTTCCTGCGCGATGTGTGGGCTACGATCATTCCCAGCGTCGCTGTTCCGCTGTCGCTGGTCGGCACCTTCGGGGTGATGTACCTTCTTGGCTACACCCTGGACAATCTCTCGCTGATGGCACTCACCATCTCCACGGGGTTCGTGGTCGACGATGCCATCGTGGTGCTTGAAAACATCACGCGCTACATCGAGCAGGGCATGTCGCCCTTTGACGCGGCGATGAAGGGTTCCAGCGAGATAGGGTTCACCGTGCTTTCCATGAGCACGTCGCTCATAGCGGTCTTCATCCCGATTCTGCTGATGGGCGGCGTGGTTGGCAAGCTCTTCCGGGAGTTCGCCGTCACCCTTTCGGTCGCCATTGCCGTCTCGCTCGTGGTCTCCCTCACGGCGACGCCGATGATGTGCGCTAAGTTCCTGCGGCATCGCGATCCGAGCGCACGCAGCCGGGCATACCTGCTTGGCGAACGCGTCTTCAACGCCATGCTCGGCGGCTATGACCGCGGTCTGCGCTGGGTGCTGCGGCACCAGAATCTCACGCTGCTCATCGCGATTGGCACGCTGGTGCTCAATGTCTATTTGTTCATCATTGTGCCGAAAGGCTTCTTTCCCCAGCAGGACACCGGGCGCATGGGCGGTGCCGCGCGTGCATCGCAGGACATCTCCTTCGACGCGATGAAGGTGAAGCAGGCTCAGCTCGCGGCCATCGTGCAGCAGGATCCCGGCACTGACTTTGTCATGGCCTTTGCGGGCAGCGGTGGTGGCGGGGCGACCACCAACGTAGGACGCATGTTTGTCTCGCTGAAGCCGCTGAGCGAGCGGAAGGTCTCATCGGATCAAATCATCAATCGCCTGCGACCGAAGCTTTCGCACATTCCCGGCGTGCAGCTGTTTCTGCAGTCAGCCCAGGATATTCAGATAGGCGGCCGCGCCAGCGATGCACAGTACCAGTACACATTGCAGGATTCCAATCTTGACGAGTTGAACGAGTGGGCGCCCAAGCTGCTGGCGAAGATGAAGCAAATGCCGGAGCTGCGCGATGCCTCCACCGATCAGCAGGAGAATGGACTCGAAGCGCGTCTGGTGATCGACCGAGACACCGCCTCCCGCCTGGGTGTAACCGTGCAGGACGTGGACAACGTGCTCTACGATGCGTTTGGGCAACGGCAGGTGTCCACCATGTACACCGGGTTGAACCAGTACTACGTCGTGATGGAGGTAGATCCCAAATACCAGCGCGATCCAGACGCGCTGAAGGGCATCTACATCAAGTCATCCGGGGCCGGCAATGTTCCGCTCTCCGCTATCTCGCACTTTGAGACGCGGCGCACGCCTCTCGCGGTGAATCACTCTGGCCAGTATCCCTCGATCACGCTAACCTTCAATCTTGCGCCCGGCGTCGCGCTGGGTGACGCAGTCACAGCGCTGGACAGGGTGAAATCGCAGATGGGCATGCCGAGCACCGTGCAGGCGGCGTTCTCCGGAACGGCGCAGGCCTTCCAGTCTTCGCTGGCCAGTGAGCCGATGCTGATTGCCTTTGCACTCGCCACTGTGTACATCGTCCTCGGCATTCTGTACGAGAGTTTTGTTCACCCCATCACCATTCTCTCCACGCTGCCTTCCGCCGGAGTCGGCGCCATCCTCGCCTTGCTGCTGACTCATACGGACCTGAGCGTGATTGCGCTGATCGGGATCATCCTGCTGATCGGGATCGTCAAGAAGAACGCGATCATGATGATCGACTTCGCACTCTCCGCAGAACGCGAGGAGGGCAAGTCGCCGGAGGCCGCGATCTATGAGGCCTGCCTGCTGAGGTTCCGTCCCATCATGATGACGACCATGGCGGCGCTGCTGGGCGGACTGCCGCTGGCGCTCGGCACCGGTACGGGATCGGAGCTGCGACGGCCCCTCGGCATCACCATCGTTGGCGGTCTGATTGTCTCGCAGATGCTGACCCTGTTCACCACGCCGGTGGTGTATCTGGTGTTTGATCGCATCCGGTTAGCGTTTACTCCAGGACACAAAGAGCACTGGGTACGTGTGGAGCAGCACGGAGACTAACTCCGTCCGTTTAGTCAAGAAATCACCGCGCGCCAGACGACATATGTCATGTTCCCTAATTAGAATTACGTTTGGCGCGCCCGTTTCAATCAGAATATCTCTTTGATTTTCTCCACCTTGCGCCTCCTGCCGTAAGTCCTGCTTCACAGACTACCGATTGTCTTCTACATAGCTGTTTGACAACCCCATCTTCCACCGCCTAGTGTTGCCCGCGCAGTTCAACTCAGTGACGGAAGTTGGGACTATGAACTTAGCGATTACATCTGCAGGTAAGAAGCTATCCTTAGTGCGGCTGTGCGGCACGCTCCTGCTGGCAATGGGAGCTATGAGCACTGCTGCCATAGCTCAGGCCACCCCGAACTTTGGACCGAACGTGCTGGTCTTCGATCCGAGCATGTCGACTGCTCAGATTCAGTCACAGGTCAACGCCATCGCCACTCAGCAGGTTAGCAACCAGTTCGGC
>JAOAPJ010000208.1 GCA_025462805.1 Acidobacteriaceae bacterium | reverse complement strand
CCAAGGCGCTGCGTGACCTGGCCGCGAAGACATTGGACGGCACCGTGCCGTCGCTCGCGAAGATCCGCCGAATGCCGGATGCAGAGATCATCGAGCGGCTCACGGAGGTGCGAGGCGTCGGGCAGTGGACTGTGGAGATGCTGCTGATCTTTCGTCTGGGGCGGCCGGATGTGTTTCCACTTAGCGATTACGGCGTGCGCAAAGGATTTCTGCTGACCTTCGGGCGTCCGCCGAAGACGAAACCGATCACGCCTGCCGTCTTGCCGAAGGCCGACGTGATGTTGCGTCGGGCGAAGCGATGGCAGCCATGGCGCTCGGTCGCAAGCTGGTACCTGTGGCGCGCCTGCGACATCGCGGGAAGTGCGTCGCCACCTCCGGAGTAAGCACACGATTGCGCGGCAGCCGCCGCGAACTTTGGCGGCATAGGCGGGGAAGGCGCCGGGCCAGCTAGACTGGTCCCAGACATGCCTGTCTCCTCCGCCGCGCAACGCTACGTCTGTATCCACGGCCACTTTTATCAGCCACCCCGCGAGAACCCGTGGCTGGAGGCGGTGGAGACGCAGGATTCGGCGGCTCCCTACCACGACTGGAATCAGCGGATCACAGCAGAGTGCTACGCTACGAATGGGGCGGCGCGGATCGTCGACAGCAAGAACCGCATTCTCCGGATCACCAACAACTACGCGCGGATCAGCTACAACCTGGGCCCAACGCTGCTGTCGTGGATCGAGGAGAAGGCGCCGCTCACCTACCAGATGGTGCGCGACGCGGATCGTCTGAGCCGAAAGCAGTTCGGCGGGCACGGGTCGGCCATGGCGCAGGTTTACAACCACGTCATCATGCCGCTGGCGTCAACGCGTGATCGGGAGACCCAGATCCTCTGGGGTATCGCCGACTTTGAGCATCGCTACCACCGCAAGCCCGAAGGCATGTGGCTGGCGGAGACGGCCGCCGATAGAGAGACGCTCGACTTGCTGGCGCGGCATGAGATCCGTTTCACCGTCCTTGCGCCGAGTCAGTGCGCCCGAGTGCGGCCGCTGACGCAAACCAAGGCGATTGTCGGGGAAGAGATCGCCTGGAAAGAGACGCCCGAGGCGGACGTGGACACGACTCATCCGTATCTCGTCCGGACCAGCCCTGGCCACTCGATCGCCGTTTTCTTCTACAACGGTCCGGTGTCGCGCGCCATCGCCTTCGACGGCCTCTTGAACAGTGGAGACACCTTCGCAGAGCGGCTGATGGGTGGCTTCCATGAAGGGGACGGACCGCAACTCGTCCACGTGGCCACCGACGGGGAGAGTTACGGTCATCACCATCGTCATGGTGAGATGGCCCTGGCTTACACCTTGCAACTGATCGACGAGAGCTCTGCCAAGCTCACCAACTACGGCCAGTACCTCTCGTTATTTCCGCCGAAGTACGAGGCGGAGATCGTCGAGAATAGCTCCTGGAGCTGCTTCCACGGGGTGGAGCGCTGGCGTTCCGATTGCGGCTGCAACGGCGGTAAGCCGGGCTGGAACCAGAAGTGGCGGGGGCCGCTGCGCGAGGCGCTGGACTGGCTTCGCCACACGCTGCTGCCACTGACTAGGGACGCGACGGCAGCACTGTTGACCGATGCGGACGCTGCGCGCAATGACTACATCTCGGTCATCCTCGACCGCTCCCGAGCCAATGTGGACGCCTTCTTCGCCAGGCACAGCATCTCTACTCTGACTCCCGAACAGCGCACCCGTGCACTCCAACTGATGGAGCTGGAGCGCAACGCCATGCTGATGTACACGAGCTGCGGGTGGTTTTTCGACGACATCTCGGGCATCGAGACGGTGCAGATCATGACCTATGCCGCCCGCGTGCTGGAGCTGGCGGCGGTGCTCTTCCCTGACACGCGTGGAGTGCTGGAGAAGAGCTTTACCGATCGCCTGAGCGAGGCCAAGAGCAACGACCCGCAGTGGCGCGATGGACGCTATATCTATGACGAGGCGATTCGCCCAATGGCGGTGGATCTGGAACAAGTGGTGGCCCACTACGCCATCAGTTGCGTCTTCCCTCGGGCGGGTGAGACGGCGCTGACCGAACACGAGCGTCTGTTCTGCTATTCGATCGCGCATCTTTGGGAGACGACCCTGCCGTACGGGCTGGGGCAGCTCCGACTCGGACGCGTGCGTATCTGTTCTGCCCTTACGGAGGAGTGCGAGGAGGCAGCCTACGGACTGCTTCACTTCGGTGACCAGAACGTCTCCGCCGCAGTAAGACGGGCTGACGGGGATGAGCAGGCAGCGCTGAGCACATTGGCGGCGGAGATAGAAGATGCCGTGGACGCGAGCAATCTACCCGAGGTGGTCCGCCTGATGGATGACTACTTCGGCGAGAGCCGGTTCTCGCTTACCTCGCTGTTCGCCGACGAGCAGCGGCGTATTGTGGAGAGCATTCTCAATCCGGCCATGCAGTCGCTGGAAACCTCGTTGATGGAGCTTTACTCCAGTCACTCCTCGCTATTCCATTTCCTGGGCCGCAACGGGCTGCCGCGCCCGGCAGCGCTACGGGTGGCGGCCCAGTTTGCCATTCATGCGCAGCTTCGCCGCGCCCTGGAGTCAGACCCCATCGATGTCGCGACCATCCAGCGTCTGCTGGCCCAGGCGCGCGAGGATGCGGTGGTGATCGATCACTCCACGCTCGGGTTCCTGGCGGAGCAGAGGATGCACGCCTCGATGGAGCGGCTGGAGCGAAGTGGCGGTGATGCGGAAGCGGTGCGGAGCGCCCTGGCTCTGGCGTCTGCTCTTCGCGCGCTGCCCTTCTCAGTGGATCTATGGCAGGCACAAAATATCTGGTACAGCCTCTCCCCCCGGGTCGCGGGCGGAAAGAAGGAGCTGCGAGACGACTTCCTGGAGCTGGGGAACGCTCTGAACGTCCGCGTGGATCGGACCAATTAGGCAAGATTTCGCCAGAAAATGGCGCTGTCCGGCAACAATCTCCCCCGAGCGTTGCGTCTCACCGAGAAGGCCAGGCCCAGGTCGAATTGGGAATTTCGCGGTATACCCAGGCACTTACCGGTAGAAGCCGATCCTGTTACTCCTGACACGCGAATCCGGGGTGGTCGATGATTGCTTTCCGCACAAGCAGTGCGATGATCGTCCTATGAACGGGCTACGGCAGATCGCGCAAGGTGCTCTTCTCCTGGTGATGACGGCTATAGGACCGGCCGTCCTGGCGCAGAGTATGAGTCCGAGCGAGCTGCGCAATATGAGCGCGTCAGAGTTCCGGCAGCATATCAAGAACGAAGGTGCGCAAGAGTTCGTGCACCGGTTCACCAAGGACATTGATCCGCATAGCCCGGAAGAGCCGAACTATGACATCGTGCTGGAGCATGTTGCCGAAGGAGGCTTCGGATGGCTTCAGGCCGCGGCAGAGATTGCGCCCTACACGGACGTGAACTTCAGCCAGGGCCTTCGTGTTGCGATTGCCGATGCGCTGGTGGTGAATCCCACTGGCGTGCTGAAGATGATCGGCACTGAAGAGCACTTTAGCGAGGCGTGTGGCTATCCCTTCGTGCGTCAGACCGATACGTATATGCTGAGCCACAAACGCGAGGCGCTGGCCGCGCTAGATCGTGTGCACCAGCCAGCGCTTGCCGGGAAGAAAGAGCAGTGCCGCAAGCAGCTAATGGACGTTCCGACCGCGACGACCGCCAGTGACAATGGACGGCCGTCGTACGAGATGCACGACTAGCGTTTCCCTCAACTTCGCCAACGCAGTGTGACAGGCCCATCCAGCGGATGTGCGTCCTCACCGTTGAGGCGTGCCTGCTTGAGGGCGAAGTACCACTTCGCCGGGCGGTCGGCGTCATCGATCAGCATCAGCGTGGGGTTATGGCGCAGCCCCTGCGCCTGCTGGACCATGGTCTGCTGATCCTGTCGCACGAAGCGGTCCCCAAAGAACCTCGCGAGCATGGTGACGAGCGGCACATGGTAGAAGACGTTCCACGCCGCGATCACGTCGATGCGGCAGGCCGAGGGCGTGACCGGCGTCACGGTTGTGAGGCTAGAGAACCATCTTTCTCCGCAGCGGATCGTCTCCCAGCGCCGGTTCGGCAGAACGAAATCGATAGTCGTGGTGATCGGATCTCCATAGACTCCCAGCAATTTGTATGGAGCACTGTTGCCTGAAGGCGCATGCGCCGACATACGGAAGCCCTGCGGAATGGGCTCGAACTGCTTTTGCTTCTCATGGATGCTGTGGCGTGAGCGCCACCACCATGCCTGATGCACGAATGGGCCATGTGCCGGGTCCATGAGGCCGATGATGCCGTGGTCCACATTGCAGGGCAGGTCGGCGGAGATATGCGCTGAGCGGAACCGTTGGCTGAAGCGGGGCAGTGCGGGCGGCTCGGGCAGATCATCGCTGCGCGGGCGGCCGCGTCCGGCGTTCGGGATGTAGACCCACGCATAGCCGTCGCTTTCCTTGCACGGATACGAGGTGGCGTAGATGCGCGCCGGGTCAAGCTTGTCCTCACGAGTCAGCGAAGGGATCTCGCGGCATTGGCCTGAGCGCGGCTCAAAAGCCCACCCGTGGTACCTGCAAGTGACGGCGTCGCCGTCAAACCAACCGTAGGAGAGCGGGATTCCACGATGAGGGCAGCTATCGCGCATGGCGAAGATAGCACCATCTTTATGGCGTCCCAGCACGAGCGGCACGCCAAGCAGCATGGCAGTCACCAGGCGCCTGCCGCTCAGTCGCTCACTTCGCAACGCGGGATACCAGTCGTCAAACAGCAGAGTGGCCGCGGGCCCCTCCGAGCCAGCAGCAGACGCGATCTGGAATAGGTCTTGGGCCATGAACTCCCGTCTACTCTAGACGATTGTGCCTTGCGGCGTACCACCGGATGCGACAATCGCCTTGATGCCAGCGAGCTCGAACTGAACATGCGAAGCGAGGCGCGAATTGAGGTCGTGACGCCGGGTTCGCGCGTGTTGGAATCGCCTCTCCATCGGAGCAGAGCATGGCATGGCATCGCATGCATCATTGCGCTGTGGCTTTTGCTGTATGGCAGCTTCGCGCTTGTGCAGCCTCCGCTGCTGGATGACGCCGACTCGGTGCATGCTGAGGTGGCGCGCGAGATGGTGGCGCGGCACGACTGGATCACGCTATATGCCAATGGCATCCGCTACCTGGAAAAGGCGCCGTTGCTCTACTGGAGCATGGCAGCCAGCTTCCAAATCTTCGGCGCGCACACTTGGTCGGCGCGGCTCCCGCTCGCGCTCTACACCCTGCTGCTGCTAGTTATCGTATTCATGCTGGGCCAGGACTGCTTCCCCAGTGCACGCACGGGCTTCTACGCCGCGCTGGCGCTTGCCACCAGCTTCGGGCTGTTTGTCTTCACCCGCATCCTGATCCCGGATGCGCTGGTCTGCCTTTGTCTTACGGTAGCCATGCTCTGCTTCTGGCGCTCGCTCCAGGCGCCGACGCGCGCCACGGCAGTGGGGTTTGCCGCGGCATGCGCGCTCGGCGTGCTGACCAAGGGATTGATCGGCTTTGTCTTCCCGCTGTTAATTGTTGGCGTGTATCTGGCCGCCACCCGCAATCTGGATCACCTGCGCCGCTGGCATCCTTTGCTGGCAATGCTGGTGTTCTTCGCCATGGCGGCACCATGGCATATCGCCGCAGGCCTTGCGAATCCCAGGGTGGGCCACCCTGGCTCGATGCCGGCCGAGGGCAATCTGCATGGCTTTTTCTGGTTCTACTTTGTC
>JAOAPJ010000202.1 GCA_025462805.1 Acidobacteriaceae bacterium | reverse complement strand
ATCGGAATCTGACCGGCGCGATCTTACCTTGGTCGCGCCTTCGAGAAAGTAGCTTACTGGGTGCAGGATGGTTGATTCGCGAACGGACAGCAAACTCGTACTTGCCGTCAGCCACGCTGCAGAGATGAACGGACCGGCAGGTGGTAGCAGGTGATGAGGAGACTCCTTTTTCTGACGCCCTTCTGCCTGCTGCTGACGGCGGCCTCCGGTCAACACATCGTTTCCTGTAGGAGCATCTTTACCGGTCACGACCAAGGCAGCCAAGAGATAGGGTCTACGTACGTTCCCCTGGATAGCTGGATCTACCCGGCTATGGATCGGCTCCATGGGTTAGGACAAGTAGACACTGCTTTTGTTGGGATACGCCCATGGACCAGACTGAGCATCCTACACATGCTCGAAGCTGGTTCGGAGAAGATCGGTGCCGCTCCCGAAGACAGTGATGCGTGTACGATTTATCACTCGATCGAGCGGGAGTTGAAGCCCGACAGCGATAGGGCCGCGGGCGCGAAGCGAACGTATGCGGACGTCGAGAGCGTTTACTCTCGATTTCGCGGTATCTCTGGCACTCCACTCCGCGACAGCTATCATCTTGGCCAGAGCATTATCAATGATTACGGTCGTCCCTATCAGGAAGGCCTTAACAATCTGGAAGGCTTCAGCACGCGGAGTGGGACCGGACGATTCGCGTTCTACTTTCGGGGAGAATATCAGCATTCTCCCGCTGCGCAGGGCTATTCACCCGGCCTCGCTCAGCTCCTTTCCCTGAATGACGGCGTACCCTTTTCAACGAGTGTGACTCAGGACACCATCCCCTTAGGTCCGATCCCTTCTACGAATCGAGTTCGGGTCGTGGAAGGATACGCCTCTTACCACATCCTCAATCACGAAGTCGCTTTCGGAAAGATCGACCACTGGCTCGGTCCGGGCCAGGGAGGCAGCTTTGCGTGGAGCAACAATGCAGAGAACATCTACAGCTTCCAGATCGACCGCGTAGAGCCTCTTCACGTTCCTCTTCTATCTCGATATACGGGCCCGTTCCGGTATCAATTCTTTGTCGGTAGTCTGCACGGGCATACCGATCCAAATGCGCCTTGGGTGCATGCCGAGAAGGTGAGCTTCAAGCCAACTCCCAACCTCGAACTTGGCTTCGAGCGCACCGTCATATGGGGTGGGCGGAACCACGTCCCGATCACTGTCGGTAGTTTCCTGAAGAGCTTTTTCAGCTTTCAGAATGTCTCTGCGGCGGATAAGGTTTCCCGCAGCGATCCGGGGGCTCGCTTTGGCAGCTTCGATTTTTCCTATCGGCTGCCCTACATGCGCCAGTGGCTGACCCTGTACAGCGACTCACTAGCACATGACGATGTAAGTCCGATCAGTGCACCACGCCGCGCGGCCTTTCGTCCCGGCTTGTACCTCTCCCATTTCCCGAAGCTTCACCAGCTTGATCTTCGCGTGGAAGCAGCCGACACCGATCCGCCCACAAGCCGGAGCAATGCTGGGCAGTTCCTCTATTGGGAGCAGATCCAGACGCAGGGCTATACCAACAAGGGCAACATTCTAGGAGATTGGATCGGGCGCGAATCGAAGGGCGGCCAGGCATGGCTGACATATCACCTATCCCCATCTGAGCAGATTCAGTTGTCCTATAGGAACGCGAAGGCTGCGAAGGACTTTATTCCCGGCGGTACAACGCAGAATGACTTCGAGGTGTCCGCGAGGAAGCGCATCGGTAGACAGCTCGAGGTACAGGGATCGATCCAGTACGAGGGTTGGAAAGCCCCCGTCTACAAGCCGAACAAACAGAACGATGTGAGTGCCACTGCGCAGATCACTTGGTATCCCTGAGGGCGCGCGCAGGCAAAGGACCGATTGCAACCTAACTCTTCATCTACGTCGCTCGAGATCGAGCCCGTCCGTGCCGGTCCGGTGAGCGGTGCGGCCAGTCCTCTGCCGGGACAGGCGAGCGCCACGGTTGGCTCTGTGGAGTCGCACCACTCTAGGAAAGCTCCTCTGGCCAATGCCGTCTACGGTGTTCTGGACTATGTGGCATACCCGGTAGGGATGCTGCTCCTTGCGCCCGTTGTGCTGCGAAACCTGGGTGTTCAGCAGTACGGTATCTGGACAGTTGCAACCGCTGCTGTAAGCGCCGGTTCGATCATTGCTTCCGGCTTCGGAGACGCGAACATCCAGTATGTCGCAACGCAGCGCAGCACGGGGGACCCTGACGCAGTCGTCCGGACGGTGCGCAGTACCATGGGCATTCATCTGATCATGGGCGCGGCGATCGCTCTTCTCGGGTGGGCACTCGCACCTTACGTCGCTGTTCACGTTGCTTCCACCTTCGCGCTGCGGCGTGTTTGCTTGTGGTCCCTGCGTATCGCCAGCCTGCTGATGTTGGTGCGCACGGTGGAGAGCGTGTGCATCAGCACGCAAAGAGCATTCGAGCGCTACGGGGCTGCCGTGCGCGTCAGTATCCTTGCCCGTCTGCTGACGCTTGTGGCTGCCGCTGCGCTTACGTTCGCAGAGGTCAACGTGGCCGGCATCATGGTGGCGACCGCGATTCTGCTCGTGATCGGAGTGTGGATACAGCTCATCCATCTCAAGAGGCTGCTGCGTGTCGACTCACTGATCCCCGCGTTCGATCGCAGTGCCACCAAGGCGCTGTTTGCATTCGGCATCTTCAGTTGGGTCCAGGCCGTATCCGGAGTGGTCTTTAGCCAGTCCGACCGGCTGATCACAGGTGTCTCTCTTGGAGCGACAGCCGTGGCGTCCTACGCCCTGTGCGTCCAGATGGCGCAACCCATCTATGGTCTGGCCGCGTCGGGTCTGCATTTTCTCTTTCCCTATCTCTCCGGACAGCGTGTTACGGCATCAGCGCCTGCCTTCCGTAAGGCAGTTATTCTTGCATTCGCTGCGAATCTGTTGCTTGTTGCCACAGGGCTAGTGATCCTTCTCCTCTTCGGAAATCGCGTGCTCTATGTATGGGGAGGCGCCGCGATCGCACAGAGCGCCCGGCCTGTGCTTCCAATGATTGCGTGGGGGTCCGCACTGCTTGGACTCAACGTCACGGGGTACTATGCCATGCTGGCACTCGGCCGGGTGAAGACTGTCACCTGGTTGAGTCTCGGCGGCGGCGCACTCATGATGCTCCTTATGGCATGGCTTCTTCCTCATTACGGCATACGAGGCGTTGCCGTCGCACGCCTTTTCTATGGGCCGATTACATTGCTCCTCTATCTCCCACTTGCGCTTCTTCTGCGCGTCGGTCCCGACACGCGGCTGCGCATGACCAAGGGCGAACTCAGAAACACCTAGCAAGCACAACCATACCCCTTGCACTTCTACATCAGGACCGAGTACAACTCTTGTAGAAGTAACAGGGGTGCACGACTTTGGCAGACCCACATCTCGATCTTCCGCAGGGCACGCTCGACCTGCTCATACTGAGAACCTTGGCACTCGGTCCGCAGCATGGCTGGGCCGTTTCGGAGAGGGTGCAGCAGGTCTCGAGCGACGTCCTCAGGATCCAACAGGGCTCGTTATACCCGGCACTTCACCGTCTCGAACGGCGCGGCTGGATTAAGGCCGCATGGGGCACATCGGAGAACAATCGCCGCGCGAAGTACTACGAGCTCACCCGCAGCGGAAGACGCCAGCTTGACCTTGAGACAGAGAGTTGGCGACGTCTGACGGCAGCGGTCGCGCAGGTGCTGGAGAGTGCTTAAGAGGTAATTCCATGCTGAATGATGCGCGTTTTCGTCTTCGTGCTCTGTTCCGTCGCGATGCGATG
>JAOAPJ010000193.1 GCA_025462805.1 Acidobacteriaceae bacterium | reverse complement strand
GTCGACTATCACGACGGCGAGAGATATCCAGCCCTGGAACGGGACAGCAGCACACCCGATCTGCTAAGCGACATCCTGAAGCCGCTCACGCCTGCGGGCACGAGGTAATGCTAAGCAGGAGGCTGCTGGCCTCCTGAGTCGCGTCACCAGAAACAGCGAAACCCGGCCAATGGCCGGGTTTCTGCTTGTCTGACTAGTCAGGTTAGTGAGCGGTCAGTTCAGCGGCCATCTTCTCCATCACGAAGGCCTCGATCTGGTCGCCCTGCTGGATATCGCTGAACCCGGCGATGCCCATGCCGCACTCCATGCCGTTGGTCACCTCGCGTGCATCGTCCTTGAAGCGCTTGAGTGATGCGAGCTTGCCCTTGAAGACCTGCTCGCCACCACGCATCACGCGGACTTCGGCATCGCGCCGGATGGAACCATCCGTGACCCGGCAGCCGGCGATCGTCCCCACCTTGGGAATGCGGAAGACCTCCTGCACCAGCGCGCGCCCCTGATAGCTCTCCTTGAAGACCGGATCGAGCAGTCCCAGCATAGCCTTGGTGATCTCGTCCTGCAGCTCGTAGATGATCGAGTGCAGCCGGATCTCCACGCCTTCCTGCTCAGCCAGTTCGGCGGCCTTCCGCTCCGGCCGCACGTTGAAGCCGATCACGATGGCGTTCGAAGCCGAGGCGAGTAGGATGTCGCTCTCCGTAATGGCGCCGACACCGGTGTGGAGGATCTTGATCCGCACCTTCTCGGTCGACATCTTGCTGAGCGAGTCCGAAAGCACCTGCACGGACCCCTGCACGTCGCCTTTCAGGATCAGCGGCAGGTCCTTCACGCCGGCCTGCTTAATCTGCTCTGCCAGGCCCTCGAGCGAGACACGAGAGCTCTTCGCCAGCTGCGACTCGCGCTCCTTCATCTTGCGGTACTGTGCAATGCCCTTGGCCTTGTCGCGATCCGCAACCACGAGGAAGCTGTCGCCTGCGTCGGGCATACCTTCCAGGCCGAGGATCTCAACCGGAGTCGATGGCCCGGCTTCGTCGATGGCCCGACCGCGATCGTCGAACATCGCGCGAACCTTGCCGAAGGTGTTGCCGACGATGAAGCTGTCGCTGTTGCGCAACGTGCCGTTCTGCACGAGCACACTCGCCACCACGCCGCGTCCTCGGTCCAGCTTGGCTTCGAGCACCGTGCCCAGACCGGCACGATCCGGCGTCGCCTTCAGATCGCCGATGTCCGCCGTGAGGCAGATCATTTCGAGCAGGAGGTCGAGATTCTGACGCTTCTTCGCCGACACATCGACGAAGACCGTCGAACCGCCCCACGCTTCTGGCACCAGTCCGCGATCTCCCAACTGCTGCTTCACGCGATCCGGCTGCGCATCCGGCTTGTCGATCTTGTTCACTGCAACAATCATCGGCACGTTTGCCGCCTTCGCATGATCGATCGCCTCAAGCGTCTGCGGCATCACGCCATCATCTGCAGCGACGACGATTACAACAATGTCCGTCACCTTGGCGCCACGCGCGCGCATGCGTGTGAACGCCTCGTGGCCCGGCGTATCCAGGAAGACGATCTCGCGCCCAAACGCCGGGGAGCCTTCCTTGGTGATCCGTACCTTGTAGGCGCCGATGTGCTGCGTGATCCCGCCCGCCTCGCCTGCGGCCACGTCCGTTTCGCGGATCGCGTCCAGCAGTGAGGTCTTGCCGTGATCGACGTGGCCCATCACCGTCACCACGGGCGAACGCGTCACTTCGAGCTCACCCAGATTCTCTTGGCCGAGCAGCGTCTCGAGCGCTTCATTCGCCATCTCGTCTTCAAAGCTGATAATCGAGGTGTCCGCGCCGAACTGCCGCGCAACATCCTTGACCAGCTCTGCGTCGAGCGACTGGTTCACCGTGACGAACACGCCGCGCATCAGCAGCATGGCAATCAGGTCCTTGCCACGCACGCCCAGCTTCTCCGCGAGATCCTTAACGCTGACCCCCTCCGTCACCGTGATGGTGCGGGTGATCGGCAACGGCTCTTGCGGCACCTGTGCTCCACCGAAACGCGATGGCGGAGCAAAGCCCTTCATCGGGCCTTCCTTGGTCTTCGGATACTGCTGCCGTCCACGGCCGCGTGGCGGACCGCTCGGACGCTGCGGGCGTGGAGCCTCCCCCGGAGGCGGAACCAGACCACCAGGACCGCCCGCACCAGGGCGCGGACCGAAACCAGGCCGGCCACCAGGACCACCCGGACGCGGACCAAAGCCAGGACGGCCACCAGGAGCGCCGGTCGGCGCGGTGCGTGTCGGGTGCATCGGGCGGCGGCCCGGGAACTGACCCGGAGCGCCACCCGGACCACCCGGACGTGGCTGATATCCGCCAGAACCACCAGGCCCGCCGGGGCGCTGGAAGATGGGACGGCCGCGCTGAATCGAGCCAGGGCCACCTGGGCCTGCAGACGCAGTCGGGGCCTGCGGCGGAGGCGCCGGACGCGGCGGAGGGGCACTGTAGACCGGCCGCGGACCGGTCTGCGGCATAATCACACGCCTTACCGGCGGGGCGGCAGCGGCAGGCG
>JAOAPJ010000158.1 GCA_025462805.1 Acidobacteriaceae bacterium | reverse complement strand
GTGGTGATCTCCGCCCCGCGCGACTCGCGGGCGAAGGACATCACACCGGCGATGAACAGTGCCACGATAATGATCGTCACCGCCAGCACCGGGCCGTAGCTGCCCGTGCGCTCTGCTGCACGCGCCTGCAGATTTGTGATCTTTGAGGCGATGAGGTTGCCAAGCTGATAGACCACGCCCGGAAAAGTGGCCCGCACCGGTCCAGGCGAGATCTCACTGAGGTACACCGGCACGACGCCCCAAGCACCCTGCACCATGAACTGCACCAGGAACGCTCCTGCAGCCAACGCAACTCTGCCGTGGGTCAGGGTTGCCAAAGGTGCGGCGGGGATCGCCAGCAACGCCGCGGTGATGATGGCCCGTTTCCGCCCCCAGCGCTCCGAGAGCGAGCCGAACACGATTCCGCCGGCAATTGCCCCCAACGCCAGCACGATTCCGATCAGGCTTACCGTATGCGGATCGAAGTGGTGGTCGTTCTGCAGGAAGACCGGGTGCAGGTCCTGGCTGCCGTGACTGAAGGCATTAAAGCCGGACATGAGCAGTACAAGAAACAGAAAGAGTGGCAGATACCCGCGGATTCCCTGCCATAGTCCCGTCAATGCCAGCCCGGCGCCTCGCGCCGCCCGGCCCTGCCGCCAGGCAGGTGACTCCTCAACATTGAAGGCAATGTAGCCGGCGACCAGGGCGGGCGATGCTCCCACGATGAACAACCCACGCCAGCCGATGACCGGGAAGAACAGGCCGAAGGCGGCCGCAGCTACCAGATAGCCCACCGCATACCCCTCCTGCAACAGCCCGGAGAAGAAGCCTCGATTTTCCTTTGGGAGCGTCTCAAACGCCAGCGCCGCCCCCACCCCCCACTCGCCGCCCATCGCGATTCCGAACAGGGCACGCAGCACCAGCAGCACGTGCAGCGATGGAGTAAACGCACAAGCCAGCTCGAGTAACGAATAACACAGTACGTTCACTATAAGAGTGGGCCGCCGCCCGACCAGATCTGCCATCCAACCAAACAGGAGTGCACCCAAGGGGCGAAAAGCGAGCGTGACAACGAGAGCTTCTGTGACTGCGCTCCTGGCGACTCGGAAGTCTGTGGCTATGGCGGAAACACAGAATACGAGGATGAAGTAGTCGAACGCGTCGAGGGCCCAACCAAGAAAACAGGCTGCAAATGCGTGCCGCTGTTTCGCAGTCAGCGCGCGGAATGGGGCCAAGGCGTACACGAATCAGCTGCAAGCATAGCAGCAGCAAAATGGAGATCCAGTTCTGCAACGTCGCGTTCCCTTATTGGAGTGGGACATGGTGCGTGCGCAACAACACCGTGCATTCGAGACAGAGTTGGGGGACGATATGGGAAGCGTGTTGAGGTGCGAGCAAAGGGCTGCGCTACCGAATGAGAGGCTGCCAGAGCTTGCGCTTTTGGAACTGGAGCGAACCACCGATCAGCTCCGTCGCGAGATTCATCTGCTTTTGCGCACTTTCGGCCTTACCTCCACCCAATTCAACGCGCTGCGCATCCTGCAGAACGGAGAACCGGGCGGCCTCACCTGCTCTGGCCTGGGCAATCGGCTGATCAGCGCAGACCCGGACATTACCCGGCTTCTGGACCGTTTGGCCAGGCAGGGCCTCGTTCGCCGCCACCGTGATGCGCGCGACCGCCGAGTGGTTCTGACAGAGATCACAGATGCGGGCGCAGCCCTTCTCCATTCCATAGCTCCGCATCTGGACACGCGTGTCCGCGCCCTATTCGAGCACATGCCGCAGCAGCGGCTGGAGCAGTTAATCGAGCTCCTCGAAGAAACGCGGCTCACCGACCGCACAGCAGATCAGGGCAACGTTCAAGAGTTGCCGGAGAGTCGCGGCCTGCCGACCTCGCGCGCTGGCTGACGCTGGAGAATTGCAGAGGATCGAGATGCAAGAAGCGGAAGGCCTGGGCCTCCCGCTTCGTTTTCAAGGTCAGTCGTTGGCGCTTACTTCTCCGCCTGGACCGCTTGCGCCGGCATGGGGGCCAGCACCGCGTCGCCGCCGTCTGGGTTGACCGACCCGTCAGAGAACTTCTTGTGCAGCTGATGATGCAGACAGTAAAGAGCAAGCTCGAGCCGGTCGGAAACACCGAGCTTGTCGTAGATCTTGCGCAGGTAGTTCTTGATTACCTGCTCGGTCGTGCCGAGCTGGTAGGCGATCTCCTTGTTGCGCTTGCCCTGCGTAATGCAGGTGATGATCGCCATCTCCTTGGGAGAGAGCCGCGGCTGGCTCTTAGGACTGGTCAGAGCAGTCGCCTGCGAGCGGTAGGCCTCAATGACCCAGTTCACCGACTGATTATCGATCCAGGTCTCGCCCTGCGCGATCTTGCGGACGCACTTTACTAGAAGGTCCGGCGAGATCGACCGCGGAATAATACCCCGCACTCCACGCCGGTAGAGTTCCACCGTGTTCTGCTCGTCCGTCGAGACCGCCTGGATGATGATCTTCACCTGCGGGTTGCGGCGCACAATGGCGGGAATCGCATCCGTCGTCCCTGAGATCAGTCCGCCCTCGAGGATGACCAGATCGGTCGGGAAGCGCTGAATCGCGGCATCGAGATTGGTCAGGTTGTCCACCTGGGCCACGACGCGGATGTCGTCTTCCAATGCAAAGATCTTGCGCATGCCAACGCGGTAGATAGCCTGCGAGTCCGCGAGGATGACGCGAATGAGGTTCGGCTCTGCGTGAGAGCCGGATGAGACGGATTCCTCGGCGATCGATTCGTCCAGCATGTCGGGCTTGGCTGTGCTCATAACAACTCTACTGACTGAAGTAATATTCGTCGATAACTGCTGCGGCACGCCAGCACGTCTCGCTGGTGTTGCAGCGTACCACACGGCCGGTGCAGTGAACCACAACATCCGTCGGGGTCCCCATGGCCTCAGCCGGCATCTTCATCGTAAAACGGACCTGCGTCTGCACTTCAAGCGGGCGAGGCAAAGTAAAGGCCACCCCGGTTGCGGAGATATTCTCCGTGACCGCAGCGATTTCACCGGCGGCAGTGAAGAGCCGCAACGGAATCCGAAGCGGAAAGCGGACGGCGTTTCTCAGTTCGACCGGCGCATCCGCATTTGCCTGGGTTGAAAGTGCGGAGGTCATTGGCTCACTCTAGTCCCCAGCCCGTCGGCCGGACATCCCACGAAGAGAGTAGAGAGCGGCCGGTCCGGGAAGAATCCGACAGAGACCGCCTAAGTGACGGAATGACACCATGGGGCGCTTTTCGGATGACGTGCAAGTAGGCCTCTCGGGGAGCAAACCAGTACATTAGTAATATTACCCATCGTCTAAACACTAAATTCCACCAAAGTTGTAGCAACCTTCCGGAGCCTTGGCTAAGGTACGAAGTACGCAGGCCTTACGCCGCGTGTAGTCCGAGACCCTGGGAGACCCTTGCCATGAAGCTGCTGTCGTCTGCGATTTTGCTCGCCACCCTGGTAGTACCCTGCATTGCTAACGCAAAAGTATCAGTCGCCAGCAACGTCCCGGTTTCCTCCCAGACCACGGCGCAGACCAAATTCAGCCCCGGTATCCCATACCCCACAAAGCTAAGCCCCGGCATTCCTTACCCGACCAAGCTGGCTGCCTTCAGCCCCGGTATTCCTTATCCCACAAAGCTAAGCCCTGGCATTCCGTACCCGACCAAGCTCAGCCCCGGCATTCCCTACCCGACCAAGTTGGCTGCCTTCAGCCCCGGTATTCCTTATCCCACGAAGCTGAGCCCCGGCATTCCCTACCCGACCAAGCTCAGCCCCGGCATCCCTTATCCGACTAAGCTGGCCGCAGTCTAGTTTTTGATTCGGCCGCCTTACCCGCCGTCCGCTACCCAAAAGCTGTACCAGCGCACCTACGTCTCTGTAGTCCTCTCGGAGAACAACTTAGCGTATGCTCTTCGCTAGAACAATCGGCGAAGAGCCATGCCAACCCAAACCTTCACGAATGTACTCGCTACCGCCGTCATCCTCATGCAGGCTGTACTGGCGGGTATCATCGTGCGGCGGGGGCTCTCCCGTTCCTACCCCATTTTTCTGGTCTACCTCTGCCTCAATCTCATTGAGGACCCCAGCGCGATCCTACTCAATAGCCACCGTCCTGACCTCTACCGGCAGTTCTATTTTGTGGTCACCGTCCTGGACTACATCCTGCAACTCTTTATTCTCTGGGAGATTGCACAGAACGTGTTCCGCCGAGCAAAGGGTGGCGTCAGCCTCCCGGGCAAGCGGCTCGCCGTCGTCGGCCTGCTGGCCGGCGTGCTCATCGCGGCCAGTTTCTCTCCGCGAATCAGCCTGATCGCGACACTGGACTCCCTGACCCGTATAACTCTGGTTCTGGCCATCCTCAAAATTGTGCTCTTCGGTGTACTGGCGGGCTTTGCACAGTTACTAGGCATTGGCTGGAGAAATCATGTGCTGCAGCTTGCCTCTGGATTCGCTTTCTTCGGTGCCGCTTCCCTGCTCGTTCAACTCTCCAACAGCCATACCCCTCCCGGTGCGGAGTATCTCCTTCATCGGGCGGCACTTAATGAATTCCAGTCCGGTGCCTACCTGGCTACGCTGCTGTTTTGGATCTGGGCGTTTTCCCGAAATGAAGCACCGCGCAAAGATTTCACTCCCCAAATGCAGGAAGTTCTGGTAACAATAGCGCAGTCGGCTAAACGTACTCGTTTAGTTGTTACTCGAGGCTCTGATCGCAGATGACGTTCTCGCTATTTCAGATACTGCTCGCCGTCTCCCTCCTGGTTCTGGTGGGTCTCTGGCGCTATCAGCAGTCGAAGCGTAAGCAACGCACCTGGGAGCAGATCGTCTCGGAACTGCGGGCCAACGACTGGGGACTGGATGAGGTTTCCGAGCGGTATCTCTACCGTGGAGGCATCAATGCCACACCGTCTGACATCTGGAAGCGGATCGACGGTGCGCGCGGTCTCTGGGCTATGTACTGCAATGCGCCCCTCCTGCTGCAACTCGCCGATTACGCAGCCGAGCACGGGACGGACGTAGACGAGACACTGATCGAGGGTCTGCGCAGCGACGCCTTCCAGATCCGGATGTGCGTGCTCATGGCGCTGACCAAGTATGCGCTCTCGCACACGACAGTAGGTGCCTCGGTGAATGCACACCGTGCCACCGCAATCTACAGTGACATGCTCGCCCGGCTCACTACGCTCTTCCAGGACAGCGCCGGCCAGCTCTTCCCCCGGTACCTTCAGGCGATGTAAGCAACTTTGCCAAACACAAAGAGCCTGCCCCCGGCAGGCTCTTTGTGTTTGGCTCCTTCTGCTTTACTCGATGCTACTGCAGCCGCGTCTGGATAAAGTCATGCAGCTGGCGGTACTCGCCCTCACTCAAGCTGAATCGCGCCGCGGCGATAGTGCCGTCCACCTGCTCAGGTCTGCGGGCCCCTACGATAGCGGCGGTGACGGCTGGGTGGTGTAGTGTGTAGGCCACCGCTACCACGCCTGGCTCTACGCCATGGCGTTCGCCGATTTTGCGCAGTTCCTCCACCAGGGCAAGGTTCTGTTCCAGCTTTGGGGACTGGAACTGCACATTGCGTCGCCGCCAGTCATCCTGGGGCATCCTCGCGATGCGGTCTGCAGTCATCTTGCCCGTCAACAGACCAGACGCCATCGGAGAGTAGTTGATCACTCCTATGCCATGCTGCTGGCACCAGGGCAGGATCTCGGCTTCCACCCGGCGATCGATCGGCGAGTAGGGTGGCTGCA
>JAOAPJ010000154.1 GCA_025462805.1 Acidobacteriaceae bacterium | reverse complement strand
TGCGGGCGCCGCCGGAGGCAGAGACGATGATCAGCGGATGACGGGAGCTGAGTGAGCGGTCGACTGCGCGAGCGATGGTCTCGCCGACCACCGCGCCCATGCTGCCACCGATGAAGCTGTACTCCATCACGCTCAGCACAACTGAGTGGGGGCCGAGTTGTCCGATGGCGTTGACGATGGCGTCATTGAGGCCGGTGGCCTCCTGCGCCTTCGCCAGCCGGCTCTTATAGGACTTGACGTCGTAGAAGCTCAGCGGGTCAGTGGACTTCAGCTCCAGGTCAACCAGTTCGTAGCCCGGTTCGAGCAGGGTGGCCACACGGGTGCGAGCGTCCATCTTGAAATGGCGGGCACACTTGGGGCAGACCTGCAGGTTGGCTTCGAGATCGGCCTTGAAGATAAACTGGTTGCAGCCCTCACACTTGACCCAGAGCCCCTCGGTGCGGACACGCTTCTCCTGCGAGCTCTCGATCTCATTGTCCTGCCGCTTGAACCAGGCCATTTGTCTTCCCTTCTTCCGGCCGCCCGGGCGGCGTCTCCAGCATAATCTGCCGCGTCGCCGACCTTAAACCAACCTTAATGAGTACTTGCTTTCGGGCCGCAGCTAATATTCGATTCCGCGCTGGGCCAGGATGCCGGCTTCGTAGGCGTGCTTCACCTGGCGCATCTCGGTTACCGTGTCGGCAATGGCCACCAGCGTAGGGTGCGCGTTGCGTCCCGTGAGAATGACGTGCACCATCTCCGGCCGCTGCTGGAGCGTTTCGGCCACTTTCGCGGGGTCCAGCATACCGTAGCCGATGGCGTAATTGATCTCGTCCAGCACCACCATGTCCCAGTCCCCGGAGAGGATGGCCTGGCGCGCCTCCGCCCAGGCCTCCTCGACCATACGAATGTCTTCCGGATCAGTTTCTGCGCCGCCTACCTTCACGAAGCCACGCCCCATCTGCTTCATCACGAAGTTTCCCTGGAAGGCCTGGACAGCGTCGAGCTCACCGTAGTGCCAGGAGCCCTTGAGGAACTGCAGCATCAAGACCCGCATGCCGTTGCCGACCGCGCGCAGGGCGGTGCCCATGGCTGCCGTCGTCTTACCCTTCCCCGGGCCAGTGTTGATCAGGATGAGTCCGCGGCGGGATTCGTTCATGGGGGGTAGGCTGCTTCCGATCCGGGCTGTTGCCACGGGTGAGCGGCCTAATGGCCGGAGTGGTAAGGGTGCCCAGCCAGGATTGTAAACGCGCGATAGAGCTGCTCGGCGAGCATCGCCCGCGCCAACTCGTGCGGGAAAGTCATGGGACCAAAGGAGAGCAGCAGGTCGGCACGCTCACGTGCGGGGGCAGACCAGCCATCCGCCGGGCCGATGGCAAAGATCAGGTGCTGCACCCCGCTATCCCGTTGACGGCCCACCCAGGCAGCGAACTCTTTGGAGGAGAACAGCTTGCCGCGGCTGTCGAGGAGGATGAGGGTGGGACGAGTGCGACCCGCCGACGTTGCCTTCTCCAAGAACTTGGCCTCGGTGCTAAACCGCTCTGACTCGAGTGGCACGAAGGGCCGGAGGCGAGAGTCGTAATCGTCCGACAGCTGAAGAGCCGCAGCGCTCTTGGCGCGCAAGGTAATGCTTTGGATGGAGAGGCGCATCCCCAAAATTATGTACCTACTTCTATGGAATTCCGTATAGCTGATTGCTTTACGGAATCTCGCCAACCGTGGCTAGGCGAAACCCGGCTGCCTTTTGAGTCACTTGCAAAAAATACGGATTCAATCGAACAACTGGCACGGCAAATGCAAAGTGGACACGTTCCGACCAAATAGTTGTCCGGCATGTGCGCGGAGCTTCGGTATTCGCCCACAGCCTTCCCCTGGAGGATGGTACGTGACCCAATCTGTTTTCCGCCGGCTCTTGCTCTCGAGCTTTCTCCTTCTTGGCAGCACACAGCTCGCCTTGAATCCTCTACCTGCAGCGGGACAAGGCATCACCACTGGATCGCTCACGGGAACGGTCGTCGATTCGTCCGGGGCTGCTATCCAGAACGCCACTGTCACTGTCACGTCACCCTCGACCGGCGTAAAGCAGATTGCGCAGACGAATGGACAGGGTTTCTTTTCTATCCGCAACCTGCAGGTAGGCACCTACCAGGTAGCGATTGAGGCCGCAAACTTCGGCAAGAAGACTGCTGGTGGCGTTGCCGTGACCGCGGGCCAGGCGACCGACCTTGGTCCAGTGAACCTGAGCGTAGGGTCGGCGGCGACCCAGGTTGAGGTGAATGCTACCGGCGGCGCCGTGCTGCAGACGGAAGACGCGCAGGTGCAGACGACCTTCTCAAGCCTGCAGACTCAGGACCTTCCTCTGAACGGCAGCCTGGACAATATCGCGCTGCTGACGCCCGGCGTGGCGATCGGGCACGATGCCAGCTTTAGTAACAGCAGCGGTCAGGATCTCTCGATCAATGGTCAGCGCTCCCGCTCAAACAACTTCGAGATTGACGGCCAGTCGAATAACGACAACTCTGTCGCGGGACCGCAGATCTTCTTCGCAAACCAGGACGCCATTCAGGAGATCCAGGTCGTTACGTCGAATTTCAACGCCCAATATGGTCGCAACATGGGCGGCGTGGTGAACTACATCACCAAGAACGGAACCAACACTTTCCACGGTTCGGGTTACGAGTACTACACCGGCTCCTTTCTGAACTCGTTTGCGAACGGCAATAAGAATCCGCTGTTCGGCTTCTGCGCCCCTGGCCAAAGCCCATCGACCGGCTGCACTCCGCCTGTGATACCCCGATACGCCGAGAACCGCTGGGGCGGTACCTTCGGCGGTCCGATCCTGAAGGACAAGCTGTGGGGCTTCGGCGGCACGAATTGGGATCATCAGCGGAGCGGCTTCACCCCTTCGGTCTCCCCGACTCTCACTCCGACCCCTGCCGGAATCGCACAACTGCAGGCTATCTATCCCAGCGATCCTGCTGTGGTGGCTCTCGCGAAGAACGGTCCATTCGGCGCGCCGGGCGCTAGTGTGTCGGGCACGCCAACGAACAAGCCAGTCGTCGGTCCGGATGGAGTCACACACTCGATTGAGTTCGGCCAGGTCTCGCGGTCCGTTGCGCCGCTCTTCAACGATCAACAAGAGATAGGTCGCCTCGATTGGCAACCGACCGCCAGCGACCACGCATTCATCCGTTACATCTACCAGACCGACTTGAGCACGGGCTTGGGCACGATCTACAACGGCAACTTCTATGACGTCCCCGCCACGACACACTCCATCGGCGTCGACTGGTCGCATGTCTTTTCGCCGCGCTGGGTCAATCAGGTCCGCTACAGTTTCCAGCAAAGCAAGGTCTTCTTCCAGGGAGGCGCGCAATCCAACTGCGTCAGCACCTCACTTGCGAACTGCACCGCTTCGGTCTCGATTGGCAGCGGCTCCGTGGGCTTTGGATACCCCACTAATCTGCCCCAGGGCCGCACGGTCAAGGTGACGCAGGCGCAGGACAATGCCAGCTGGCAGCGCGGCAATCACACCGTTCTGTTTGGCGGCGACTACACGTTCCAGAACTCGCCCAACGTCTTCCTGCCCGATTTCAATGGCGGATATAGCTTCGCGAACTTCAGCAGCTTCCTCCAAGGCGTTGGAAACTTGAGCCTGGGTGACGGCAGCCCGGTCATTCCTTTCACCGAACCGGACTTCTCCCTCTACATTCAGGACAACTACCGCATCATGCCATCGCTGACACTGAACCTGGGCTTGCGCTACGAGTTCTTTGATCAGGCAGTCAACAAACTGCACTCTGAGACGGTGGCCCGCGAAACAGGTCCCAACCCCTTCTGGGATACCACCCTCCCGCTGGCGGAGCGCACCTATCCATTCACGAACCGCAACTGGAAGAACTTCCAGCCACGGCTCGGTTTCGCTTGGAACCCGACCTCTCTTCCCAAGCTGGTGGTACGCGGTGGGTACGGCATCCAGTACGATCCAGCCTTCTACAATATCTTCCTGAACTCGGCAACAGCGGCGCCGGTGATCAACCTGGGTACGATTCCCTGCGACGGAGTAACGGTACAATGCCTGCCGGCGTCGGGTGTGATCGGCGCCGCTGTTCGAGCGCAGAACCTGCCCTTGCTGCCACGCGGTGTCAATCCGAACTTCAGAAACCTGACCAACAACCCGCCCAGCTTCCGCAATCCGCGCGTGCAGACGTATAACCTTGGCCTGCAGTACCAGGTATTCGGAGCCATCGTGGGTGCTACCTACATCGGGAACCACACGTCCCAGCTCTTTCAATCCCTGAATAACAATCCCTACCTGCTGCCTGTGGCGACTGCCTATCCCAATCTCGTAAATCCTTCGTCGTTGTGCAGCGATCCGGGAGGTAAAGATGATGGGAGGCTGCATTGCGGGAGCGCCAATGTGGTGACCCGAGCCAACACTGCGTTCGGAAACTACAACAGCCTGCAGTTGCAGTTGGTCACCCGTGCCCGTCACGGTCTGACTGTGGACGCGAACTATACCTACAGCCGCGCGATCGATAACGCAGATGAAATCTTTGGCGCAACCACGCCCAACGGCAGTACCGGCAGTCTGCAGTACGCGCAGAATCCGCTGGCAACCGATATACCGGAGCGAGGTGTCTCGAACTTCTCGTATCCGAACCTGGTTTCTATCGGCATGAATTACGAGGTGCAGGCCTTTAAGAACCGGTCAGGACTCCTGGGTAGGGCGCTCGGCGGCTTCCAGATCAGCGCCAACTATCTGTTCAACAATGGTGAGCCGTTCTCCATCTACCAGTTCTACTCTGCCAACATCAACGACTCCTCCAGCCTGGCAACCAAGAACTCGAGCAGCTACTGCGATCCGAAGTTCAATGCCGCTCGTATCGGCATTGACGCCTGCCGCCCGGTCCTGGCAAACAGAGGTGCACCGCTCGGGACGGTTGGTATCTACGTCGTCGACCCGAATGCGACCTTCACTACCCAGGGAACCGGCTACTACAACTACTACTCACAGGACGCGAACGGTAATCTGAACCAGCCGGTCACCCAGAACTCTGTGCACTGGCTCTATAACAACCAGTCCTACGCCGATCTGGTGGGCAATCCCTACCCGGGAGCGCCGCGCAACATCACGCGCGGGCAGTCGTATAACAACCTGGACGCTGCCATCATCAAGACCACCTCCATCCGCGAGGGTGTTTCGCTCAAGCTGTATCTAAATGCGTTCAACGCTCTCAACCGCGCCTTCCTGGGAACCCCGGACTCGAACATTGACGACGGTCAGGGCTTCTTTGGCAGCAATCACTTCAATCCGGGTACGTACTCGAACGGAGGCACGACCCTGCCGGCCTCCCGCTCGATCCAACTCGGGGGCAAGATCACCTTCTAAACAGCCTTCATTGCGGGAAGGAAGCGGGGCGCCGACTGGCGCCCCGCTTCTGTTTCGGCGATATCTGCACAATCTGATCAGTCAGCCGCCGCGCTCTTCGCCGCGATACGCTTCCGCACTGCGGCCGTTCTCTTCTCGAGTTCTGCGAGGTCGACCGTGCGCGCGGACTTTCGCAGGCGTTCAATGTCGTAGAAGGCGCGCTTCTCTGCCAGAAAGATGTGAACGACGAAATCAACGTAGTCGAGCAGAACCCATTCGCCTTGGCGCTTCCCTTCTACCGAGTTGGGATATGTGCCGAAGTCTTGTTTGAGGCGCAGCTCCACTTCGTCGGCGATCGATTGCGTCTGGCGCTCGTTGGTGCCGCTGGTAATGAGGAAGAAGTCGGTGAAGCCGGCATCGGATGCATCGAGCTCCAGAATGCGGGTGTCCTCCGCCTTTTTGGCCTCGCACGCTGCTGCTGCGGCAGCCACCATCTGTCGTGTCAGGGCGGGGATGCTGCGCTCTGGCCGCTCAGCCGAATCGCTCTGTGCCGCCGCGGTTTTCCTGGCAGGCTTTGTCTTCGGTGCAGCGGCCCTGGATGCAGCGCGTTGGGGGCCGCGCCTGGCCGGCGTCGACTTCCTGGCGCGTGCGCCGCGAGTCGCCTGACTTTTGGCGGCGGCCTTTCGCGGGGTCCGCTTGGCGGCTGCCTTGCTCGCCGACTTCTTCTTGCCTGTGCCTGCCATCTCGTCTTCCTTTCTTCTTACGCTGCGCGATGCGCGCCGGGCTCTCCGGGGCTGCTTTTCAGCGAGTCCAACGCTCTATCCTAAGACGCCAGGCGGTGGCGTGCCTGCCTACTTTGTCTGCGCCTCTGCTTGCCGAACCGCGGCTGCTTGCCGAACGTAGAGTGAGTGCTCGCGCGCGTAGTCTGCCACCTGGCTGTCTAGGATCGATTGCGGGATGCCCGCGGCATGATGAGCAAGAGCCTCACGCAGTTGCGTTGCGGAAATCTCGTACTGCAGGCCGGGCAACAGCCAGATGGTGCTGTGATCTTTGCCGTCCTTGATGATCGGGATCTTCTGCGAGCCGTCCGCCAGCTCGGGACGTCCTGCTGTCACTCCTGAAGGCAGCAGAGAGGGCATCGTGTCCAGCGGAAAGCCAGGACGGTCCGCAATGATCCACTGCGCGAGCATCAGCGCCTCGGCGGCGCGATGCCAGTGATGCAGCGTCTTCAATCCGTCGGCGCCCACCAGGCAGAAGAGCTCGTCGCCGGGCCCGAGGGTGTCGCGCAAACGCGACAGGGTGTCATAGGTGTAGTTGAAGCGTCCGTCCGGGAGCGGTGCGTCGATCGTGCTTGGCTCGAGCGGCGGAATCCCCGCCGACGCAAGCCGCACCATGGCCAGCCGGTCTTCATAGGGAGATTGCGTCTGGTCTAGCTTCAGCGGTTGACGCCCCACCGGCGCCATCAGGACGCGGTCGAGCTTCAGCCGATTCGCCGCCGCCGTCGCGATGCCGATGTGTCCGAGATGGGGTGGGTCGAAGCTGCCGCCGAAGAGAGCGATTCGCATCTCCTGATGCTAGTGCAGGCGCTGCCTGATGCGAGGGCTGACCGCCGCAACGCCCATGCGGTGATCGCCCAAATGCGCAGTGAACGCTGAGCGGATCGCATAATGGGTGGGTGCCCATCGCTGCCATAGCACTTGGCGCCAACCTGCCCTCCCCGGCTGGCGTACCCGCGGAGACGCTGGCCGCCGCGACTGGCCGGTTCAACTCGCTGGGTTCCGTGCTTGCACGTTCCTCTTTGTATCGAACCGCGCCGGTGGGATATCTCGATCAGCCAGAGTTCGTGAACGCTGTGGTATTGCTGGAGACGTCGCTTGCTCCCATGCCCCTGCTGGATCGATTGCTCGCGATCGAGCGCAGCTTCGGGCGCGAACGCGGGCGAGGTCCGGCCAAAGGACCGCGAAGTCTGGACCTGGATCTGCTGCTCTACGATGACCTCGTGTTGCAGGAGCCGGCGCTGACGCTGCCCCACCCCGCGATGCACCAGCGCCGCTTTGTCCTGGCGCCGCTCGCGGAGATCGCTCCGGAGTGGCGGCATCCGGGGCTAGGCCGCAGCGTTCGACAGCTGCTGGATGGGCTGCCGCGGGACGAGGGCGAGGTGCTCGAGATGTACTCCCTCTAGAATCATCGGGTGAGCCTTCGCTTCGAGATCTGTTCAGGCGGCATCGCTTCCGCCCATGGAGAGGGCCGCCGCGCAGCACTCGACCTGCCGCACCGGCAGGTGCAGACCCCTGTGTTCATGCCCGTGGGGACGGTCGGTTCTGTGAAGGCGGTGCCGCAGCATCTGCTGGAGCAGCTTGGGGCCGAGATCATCCTCGGCAACACATATCATCTCTATCTCCGACCTGGGCATGAGC
>JAOAPJ010000113.1 GCA_025462805.1 Acidobacteriaceae bacterium | reverse complement strand
TCACCGTCTCCACGGCATCCGCAGCGCGGTCCAGCACCTCGTCGAGCACCGCCAACTCCTTCTTCCGCATCGGCGTCAGCAGGTAATCCTTCCCCCGCCGCGAGGCTGTCTCCAGCCCATCCGGCCCTACACCGATCCGGATCCGCGCCCACTCTTCCGTTCCCAGCGCCCCGTTCAGCGATCTGGCGCCGTTGTGGCCGCCCGACGATCCGCCCGCCCGCACCCGCAGCGTGCCCAGCGGCAGCGCCAGCTCGTCATACAGCACGACCAGGTCCTCAATCGGCCCCTTGCCGAACTCCGCTCCGACCTCCTCCAGCAGCGCCCGAACAGAAGTCCCGCTCAGGTTCATGAAGGTCTCCGGCTTAGCCAGCACCACCTCGCGCCCGCCGATCCGCGCGGAGGCAGTCAGTGCCCGGCAGCGGCGATTGCTCACCACTGCCCCGCTGCGCTGGGCCAACCGGTCAATGGCCAGAAAACCCGCGTTATGCGGCGTCCACTGGTACTCCATCCCCGGATTGCCCAGCCCGACCACGAGGAACGGACCATGCTTACCTTCTGTCTCGCCCATCGCGTCGGTAGATCCCTGCTCCGTCTTCCTGTTCCCTCGGCTCCGACCCCCACACTGCGTGGAGCCACCTGACGAGCTAGAAGCGAGAAGCTATTTTTTTCCTCCCGCCGCTTCGTCGGCATCCTGCTTGCCCTTCTTCACCACCTCAGGCTCCGCCGGAGTACCCGCCGCAGCCACTGCATCCGGTGTCGGTGCAACCTCTTCCTTGATCATGACCACGTGCGCCACCGTTGCATCTTCATCGGTGATGAACTTGAACTTCCCGCCATGCGGCAGATCGGACACGCGGATCGAATCGTTGATGTGCAGCCCCGACACATCGACCGAGATGTGCGCCGGAATGTCGCCCGGCAGGCACTCGATCTCCACCTCGCGCAGCACCTGCTCCAACAGGCCGCCCTCGGCCTTCACGCCCACCGGCGTGCCTTCGAGCTGCACCGGCACTTCGACCACCATCGCCTGATCCATCGCGATCCGCTTCAGGTCCACGTGCAGCAGGCTGCCCTTGATCGGCTCATACTGCCAGTCCACAATCATCGCCTTCGCCCGGGCCGCGCCCACCTCGACGTCGAAGATGGTGTTGTGACCCGATGCCGAGTGCAGGATGCGCAGCACCTGCTTCGGATCCAGCTCGATCGCCACCGAGGGCTCCTTCGCCCCATAAATCACCGCCGGAATCTTCCCGGCCACACGCACGCGCCGCGCCGCATTCTTGTTCAACCTGCCCTCGCGCGTCGCCGCCTTCACTACCTCTGTCATTGCCATCGTGCTTTCCTTTCGGTCATGGGGAGAAGCAGCTTCCAGCTCCTGGCCTCTAGCTCCTGGCTACGAACCAGCCACGCTGCCATCCCTACTCCCTTCGATTAGTACTGCGTGAACTTCAAACCGCTAACCGCTCTTGCGCTAACCGCCTCTTGGCTGACTTGCCGACTCGCCGACTTGCCGACTTGCCGACTCGCTAGTTAAACAACGAGCTCACACTCGTCTCCATGTGAATACTCTCGATCGCCGCGCCCAGCAGGCCGGCAATCGACAGCACCTTGATCTTGTCCAGCGCCTTCGCTTCATCGCTCAGCGGAATGGAATTGGTCACCACCAGCTCTTTGATCCGCGAGCTGGCAATCCGCTCAATCGCCGGCCCGGACAGCACCGGGTGCGACGCGCAGGCATAGACCTCCGTCGCGCCTTCGTCCAGCAGCGCATGGGCCGTCTTCACCAGTGTGCCCGCGGTGTCCACAATATCGTCGATGATCAGACAGGTGCGGCCGCGCACATCGCCGATCACGTTCATCACCTCGGTGACGTTGATGTCCGTCCGGCGCTTGTCGACGATTGCCAGCGGGGCCCCCATCTTCGTCGCAAAGAAGCGCGCGCGCTCCACGCCGCCCGCATCCGGTGACACCACGGTCAAATTGGGCAGGTTCTTCTCGCGGAAGTAGCCCACCATCACCGGGCTGGCGAAGAGATGATCCACCGGAATGTTGAAGAAGCCCTGGATCTGTGCCGCGTGCAGGTCCATGAACAGCGCGCGGTTCGTCCCCGCCGTGGCCAGCAGGTCCGCTACCAGCTTGGAAGAGATGGCGACGCGCGGGCGATCCTTGCGGTCCTGCCGGGCATACCCATAGTAGGGCACCACCGTGGTGATGCGCCCCGCCGAGGCGCGCTTCAGCGCGTCGATCATGATCAGCAGCTCCACCAGGTTCGAATCGACCGGGTTGCAGGTGGGCTGCACCACGAACACATCCACGCCGCGCACGTTTTCGAGCAGTTGGAAATAGATCTCTCCGTCGGCAAAGCGCTGGATCTTGGTCTCGCCCAGCGGCACGCCGATCTGCCGGCAGATCTCTTCCGCAAGCTGGCGGTTGGCCGAGCCGGCAAAGATCTTGAACCGCCGGTCTTCGCTTAAGGAGCGGCTGCGTTTGCGCTCCGGCGCAGGGCGGAAGTTGTTGTTGGTCGCGGTCTCCGGTTCGAGCGTCGTCGCTGCCACTACTGCCTCTTGCTTCATCACACGTCTCCCAAGCTGGTTTGCGTTGGTGAACTGCGCTGGTCAACAAAAGCTGACATCGGGCCGCGGCTTGACATGCATCCGCGGCAGACTCCCGGCGCCAAGCTTGCGCCGGACCGGCGTGTGTTACGCCGGCAAGACAGAGTGGCTGGGCGACTAGGATTCGAACCTAGACAAAGTGCTCCAAAGGCACTTGACCTACCGTTAGTCGATCGCCCAACAGGCTGCTGGCGGAGAGGAGGGTTCAGACGGCTGCCAGCGGTTTTGCCGAACAGCTTTATGCGTCTTCCCACATCGTGCGCCAATACTCCTGGCGAGGCAAGGTCTCGGTAAGCAGCGCCACAATGCCACGTTCCCGAAGACGCAATGCCGCCCGATCTGCCGCAACCTGAGTCGCATACAGCCCGAACAGGGCCGAACCCGAACCAGAGAGTGCCGCATGAATGGCCGCGTCCTCGCCCGGCGCCGAATCGGAGCCCGCAAGCACACGCAGAATGTCTGCAAGGAAGGGATACTGCTGAAAGACGACCTGTTCAAAGTCGTTTTCAATCCCGGTGCGGACAAGCGCGAGAAGCGGAGTCTCGGCCAGGTCTCCTCTTCGGGCTTCTTTCGTAGCCATCGGCTGCGAATCATCCGCCCAGGAGACACCGGAGGAGTGCGGCTGGCTCCATGCAACCGAGACAGACCGACTCAACCTTTCGAGTCTACCGGCTGCGGCCTCTCGGGTCAATGTTACGTG
>JAOAPJ010000107.1 GCA_025462805.1 Acidobacteriaceae bacterium | reverse complement strand
CTCATGCTGTTCTGGGGCCTCCTTCTGGTGTGGATGATGCCCTGGAGCACGTTCCTGGTGCAGGCGCTGCATCGTGTTCCGCTCAGGCGCTGGTGGCGGCGCGAGGCGCTCTCGCGTGCGGAACAGGTAAGGCTGCTGCTGTTCTGCTGGGCGGCGGTACCCATGGTGTTCTTCAGCTTCTCCACCCGGCAGGAGTACTACTGCCTGCCTGCGCTGCCCGCACTGGCGCTGCTGATCGGCGACTGGCTCGCGCAGGAAACAGAGGCTCCCCAACATGATTCGCGTACTGCGTCATGGCTCTTCGCGGCGGGTGGCTGCGCTGCGCTGCTGGCCCTGTTCTTCGCCCTGCGCGCCACCGCGACGCGGCTCGACCTGGCTGCGGCACTCAGCATCAATCCGGACGACTATGCGCTCTCCTTCGGCCACTTCCTTGACCTCAGCACGCAGGCCATGGCGTTCTTCCGCGTCCCGCTCCTGCTTACGGCGATCGCCATGCTCGCAGGTACCGGCGTCCACTGGCTGCTGCGCCGGGCCGGCCGGCCGCATGTTGCCGTTGGAGCACTTGCAGGAGGAAGCGCCCTCTTTCTCATCGCTGCTCACATGGCACTTGTCACGTTCTCATCCGTGCTTTCGTCTGCGAGGCTGGCAGACGCAATCCGCCCGCTCCTCAAACCCGAGGATGTAATCGTGCTCAATGGCGAGTACGAGAGCGGGTCAACGCTCGGCTTCTACCTGCATCGGCAACTCCGCATTCTGAACGGACGCAGCTCGAACCTCTGGTACGGCTCCTTCTTTCCGGATGCGCCTGCCATCTTTGACGACGATCCCTCGATCGCGCGGCTGTGGAGCGGTCCCCACCGTGTCTTCCTGCTGACGAATGCGGCCAAACCGCCCCACCTGTCGGAGAGGGCCTACACGGTCGCGAGCGATGGCGGTAAGTCGGTTCTGTCGAATCGACCATGAGCTGTGTCAGCCCACATCGGGCAGGCGGATCAGCTTGCCGCCATGTAACAGGAAGCGCTGTCCCCGCCAGGTAACCTCATCGCTCGCGAAGCTCCAGCACCACAGCGCCAGCGCGATCAGGTCGCGGGGCAGCAGCAGCCACAGGTCGCGCAGCACCTGAATGTCGCGCAGAACCCCCGCCCCGACCACCAGCGCGAGTGGGACGCGTACCGTCAGCGCAAGCACGAACAAGACCATGCTCTCGATGCTGAACCCTGCGGCGATCAGATTGAGGAAGGCCCAGGGCAGGCCGAAGGTGAAGATCAGTCCTGCATAGCCCCATCGCCGCGAATCGCGGGTCGAGCGGCACCAGCGAAGTTGATGCTCCAGGAAGCCGCAAAAGTCATAGGCCGGGACGCCGGTCTCGACGACTTCGCCGGAGAGCTCGACAGCATAGCCGGTTCGCGAGATGCGTGCACCTAGCTCGTAATCATCGGCAAGATAATCGACGAGCGGCGCAAGGCCGCCGGAACGCTCGAGCGCTTCGCGCGACACTGCCAGGGTAGAACCCAAGCCGAAGTGGATGCCGCCCTCGATGCGCCGCGCTGTCAGCACGCCGGGCATGAAGTCTGTGGAGATGCCGAGCGCCTCCATGCGCGATCCAAGCGTAGGCGGCTTCTTCGCCGGGCCGTGTGCAAGACCGCGATAGGGCGCCGTGACCATCCCGACACTCCGTTGCTGTCCTGCCAGAGGCGCAAACCCTCTCATAATGGAGCGGAGGTAGTGAGAGGACACCACGATGTCGCTGTCGTTGATGATCAGGTACGGGTAGCGGGCGTGCGGCAGCATCTGGACCAGGTTGCTGACCTTGCCATTGGGTCCCAGCAGCTCGGGGCATTCGATGATGCGGATCGCGTGAGCCGGGAACTCCTGCTGGAGCCGGCGGATCGCCGCGATGGCTGGATCGTCCGGCGTGCTGACGCCGAAGAGTATCTCGTACACGCCCTCGTACTGCTGCCGGCAGTGACTCGCGAAGGCGGCGTACATGTTCTGATCGAGGCCCTTCACCGGCTTGAGGATGCTGACTTCGGGAGCGAAGGGCGGGCGCTGCCGGCGCAGGCTGTGCACGAAAGCGCGTGCACTCCACAGCGCGAGCAGGTAATAGCCGATACCGGCCCAGGCCAGCACGGTCGTTATGCCAGCAACGATCGTGGCGATGAGGAAGACGTTCAACGACTTGAGTGTAGCGTGCGAGGGCGTGCAGTCCGGCTACTCGTAGCGCAGAGCCTCGATCGGATCAAGCGTGGCCGCCTTCCAGGCGGGATAGATACCGAAGACCAGCCCAATGACACACGAGACGGTGAAAGCGGTCATCGCCCAGATCATTGACATCTGTGCCGGCAGAACACTGCCGAGGACCAGCTTCAGCAGCAACGTGAGCACAGCGCCGACCAGGATGCCGATCAGGCCGCCGAACGCACACAGCGACATCGCCTCCAGCGTGAATTGCAGCATGATGGTGCGGCGCGTCGCGCCCATGGCCTTTCGGATCCCGATCTCACGCGTGCGCTCTGTGACGCTGACCAGCATAATGTTCATCACGCCCACGCCGCCGACCATCAGACCAACGCTGGAGACGCCTACGAGGAAGATGAACAGCCCGCTGGTGAGCTGATTCCACAGCTTCAGCAGTCCATCGGAACTGAAGATAGCGAAGTTATCCGGCTGGTCAACATGCACTTTTCTCCGCCGGCGCAGCATTTCACGGATCTCATCTTCGACTGCGATTTTGTTCTTGGCGTCGTCGTACTTCACGCTGAGCCAGTAGTCCAGGATCTCCGGGTGCAGCTTGCGGAAGGTGAAGAGCGGAAAATGAGCCGAGTTGTCATTGGGATTCTTGCCGCCGCCAAAGACCTGCTTCTGCTTCGCAAAAACGCCGACGACCGTGAAAATGTCCCCTTCAATCGCAACTTCTTTCCCCACTGCCGGCCCGTCCCCGAATAGCTCCTTGGCGGTATCGATCCCGAGCACGACGACATTGGCGCGGCGCTTCTCTTCCTCATCGGTAAAGAAGCGTCCCTGAGCGATGTTGAGGTCATACACCAGCGGCTGCTGCTCCGAATCGCCCTGGAGAATTGTGTTCTGCACCTTGTGTCCCTGGTACTTCACAGAGAAGCTGCCCAGGCGGCCGGTGGGAGACCGGTATTGCTGTGAGGGATCGACAGCGATGACATGTGGCAGATCGCGGAGTGCTACGGCATCCTCATAGGTGAGCTGCTTACGATTCAGCATCTCCTGTGTGGGGCGGTTGCCAAACACCTCAAAGCGAAAGATCCAGTACACATTCGTCCCGAGTTGGCGAACGATGGCGTCTACATTGCCGGTAAGGCCGTTGATGACGGACGAGATCAGGATCACGGTGGTGACACCGATCATGATGCCAAGGATCGTGAGCCCCGAGCGCAGTTTGTTGGCGCGCAGGGTCTCGGCCGCCATCCGTATCGCTTCTTTGACGTCAGTGATCCGCATCCTAAGCTCCTGATACCTACTACAGCTCGGCCCGCAGTGCGACGATCGGGTCCAGAAGGGCCGCCCTCTTCGCCGGGTAGACGCCGAAGAAGATGCCAACGGCTGTGGCCACGCCAAGTCCCAGGAGGACAGACCAAACCTTGATGTCGGAGGGGAAACCAACAATGAGAGTGATGGTCTTTGCCAGCAGGATGCCGCTCACCACACCGATGAAGCCGCCGACAAGGGACAGCGTCGCGGACTCGATCAGGAACTGGGACATCACATCACCGCGGCGGGCACCGAGCGCCTTGCGCACGCCGATCTCACGTGTTCGCTCGGTGACGCTGACCAGCATGATGTTCATGATGACGATACCCCCGATCACCAGCGAGATCGCCGCGAGAGAGACGAAGACTGCGGCAAAACTCGAACTGATGCTTTGCCAGATGCCAACGAAGGTCTGGTTGGTGTCGAGAGAGAAGCTGTCATCGGCGCCAGGCGCATCGTGGCGGAGGGAACGGAGGATCACGCGCATCTGGTCCACGGCGATTTCCAGCGGATCGCCGGTACCACCCGCTCGTGCATAGAGCGTGAGGCTCCGGTTGGATCCATGCGTATCGAGATAAGTGGTGAGCGGGATGGCCACCCAGTTGTCCTGGCTTTGGCCCAACGTCTTCCCTTTGCGCTCACCCACCCCGATGACGGTGTAATGCTCGCCATCCACGCGAATCTCTTTGCCCAGCGGATCCTCGCCACCCATCTGGTTGTCCATGATGTCCGGCCCGATGATGGCAACGTGCATGCGCCGCTGCTCTTCACCCGGTGTGTAACCGCGGCCGCGATCTATGTTGATGTCATAGATGGGCGGCATGGACCACGTCCAGCCGCGGATATCGATGTCTGGTGCGGAGTGCGTGCCGTAAACAACGGAGCCCGTTGAACTGGACATGGCGCCCACCTGAGTACATGCGGTACAGCGCTCTGCGACCGCTTCGTAGGCGTCGAACTTCAGGTCCCTGCGCTTTTGGTACTTTGTGTACTCAGCATCGCTGAAGATGACCGCGGGCTGCTTCGAGGCGGTAAAGACGTCTGCTCCGTACCCGTACACCTTGGTGGCGACGAACTTGTTCGCACCAGCGACCAGAGTGATCACCATGATGACCGACGCAACGCCGATGACCACCCCGAGTAGGGTGAGGATGGAGCGGAGCTTATTCGCCCAGAGTGACTGGAGCGCAATGCGGATCGCTTCACGGAATGCCATAGGTCGGCC
>JAOAPJ010000279.1 GCA_025462805.1 Acidobacteriaceae bacterium | reverse complement strand
CGCCTTCAGCGTGCGGGTCAGCGCCATGCCGCCGCCGTGGACGACCGCGACTTGATGGCCATCCCGCACCAGCTCGACGATGGCGCGGGCGCAGCCATGCAGCGTCTGTGCATTCTCGAGCGCTGCGCCTCCCAGCTTGACGACATATCTCATAGCAATCCTTCCGTATCGTGCCAGCCATACATCAGATTCATGTTCTGCACTGCCTGCCCGGCAGCGCCCTTCAGCAGGTTGTCGAGGCAACTGATGAGGATGCATCGTCGGCCGTCGGACGAGAGCTGGAAGCCGATGTCACAGAAGTTGGTGTGGACGACGTGCTGAATCTGCGGAAGCTGACTTGCGGGGCGCACCCGCACCATGGGGCTGTCTGCGTAGAAGGCGCGCAGGCAGGCTTCCACCTGGTCGGCCGTGCGCGGCTCGCGGAAGCTGACGTAGTTGGTCGCGAGGATGCCACGCGGGATGGGCAACAGATGCGGCGTGAAGGTGATGGCATCTGCCGGAATCTCGAGTTGCTCGAGCAGTTCGCCGGTATGGCGATGGCTGAAGAGCCCGTAGGCCGAGAGGTTGTCTGCCGCGTACATGAAGTGGGTCTTCGCGGTGGGCTCCTTGCCGGCACCCGAGACGCCGGACTTGGCGTCGGCGATGATGCCGCGATCGAGATCAACCCAGCCAGCGGCGACGAGTGGCTTGAGCGCGAGGATAACTGCGCTGGCGTAGCAGCCGGGGTTGGCAACGAGCTGCGCGTTTGCGATCTCGGCGCGGTGGAGCTCCGGCATGCCGTAGACGGCTTCGGCTTGTGTGCGGGCGGAGACCTCGGTTCCTTCATCAGAGAACTTGTAGACGGCGCGGTTGGCGGGATCTTCGAGGCGCCAGGCGCCACTGAGGTCGACGATGCGCAACCCGCGGGCGAGCGCCTCGGGAACAAAGTGGCGCGACTGCTCGTGCGGCGTGGCGAGGAAGAGCACCTGCACCTTGCGGGAGGCGAGCAGCTCCCAGGAGAAGGGCTCGATGCAGACCGGGCCTCGGGACAGCCCGGCGAGCTGCGGATGCAGCGCAGTCAGCGACTCGCATGCGGAGCCCTCGCGGCCGAGGAAGAGCGGGGCTGCACCGGCGAGCCGCGGATGGAGCAGCAGCAGGCGCGCGAGCTCAGCTCCGGCATAGCCGGAGACGCCCATCACTGCGGTTTGTAGCTGGTCTGTCATCAATGCGTGGCCCACCTATGATTGACGGCGCTTCAGCCGATCAGTTGCTCGAGCCGAGTGCGCAGCGCGGAGGCGCTGCGGGTATCCGGGCAAATGATGAGGACGGTGTTCTCGCCGGCGATGGTGCCGACGACCTCCGGCCACTCCTCGTCATCGATGCCGGCGGCGACGGGCTGCGCGCCGCCCTGGGTGGTGATGACGACAAGCTGGTTCATGGCCTGGCGGACGCGCAGGCCGAAGTTGTTGAGGATGTTTCCGATTTCCGGGAGATCTTCATCGTCTTCAGCAACAGCAACGGCGGCGCTGGGCAGTTGGTACCCGCCGGGTCCCTTGTAGAGACGAAGTGCATGCAGGTCGCGCGAGAGAGTTGCCTGCGTGACTTCATGGCCACGCTTGACCAGCAGGCGGCGCAGCTCGTCCTGGCTCGTGACCGAGCGGCTGGTGACGAGTTGGCGAATTGTGTTATGCCGGTCAAACTTCGTCATAAATCGCCTCGGGGTGAATCGCTCAAAGCAAAAGGCCGCACCCTTGATCATGATGATCGGGGCGGCCGATGCATAAGTATGCATCTCTATGTATAAATATGCAGATCCATCTTGTCAAGAGTACGGAGGACGTTTCTCCCCGATGCTGGTTTGATCCGGCAGGCGTGCGCACGTATGATTCGTTTCGATTGAGTGAGTTGTCATTTGAGAGGAGCTCTGGACGCTGATGCGAGTTGGTTTGTTGACGGGCGGCGGTGATTGCCCCGGATTGAATGCGGTGATCCGCGCTGCGGTGCGGAAGGGAATCTTCCATTACAAGGATGAGTTTGTCGGCTTCCTGGAGGGGTGGCGCGGCGTGGTGGAGAACCAGACGCGGCCGCTGAATGCAGAGTCGGTTTCGGGCATTCTGCACCTGGGCGGCACCATTCTGCGCACCTCGCGCACGAACCCGCGCAAGATGGAGGGCGGCATCGACAAGTGCCTGGCCGCGATCAAAGCGAATAACCTGGACGCGATGATCACCATCGGCGGCGACGACACGCAGGGCGTGGCAAATGCGCTGATCGAGAAGGGCGTCAAGATCGTCGGCGTGCCCAAGACGATTGACAACGACCTGAGCGGCACGGACGCGTGCTTCGGTTTCGACACGGCGGTGGGGATTGCGACCGAGGCAATCGACCGGCTGCACTCGACCGCAGAGGCGCACAACCGCGTGATCGTATGCGAGGTGATGGGGCGTGATGCGGGCTGGATCGCGATCACCAGCGGCATTGCGGGCGGCGCGGATGCGATCGGCGTGCCGGAGAAGCCGATGGATATCGACCACATCTGCAAGATAGTGAAGTACCGCCACGATCACGGGAAGAAGTTCTCAATCATCGTGGTGGCCGAAGGAGCGAAGCTGCCGGCCGGCGGACAGGCGACGCAGGGCACCAAGGTGGACGCCTTCGGGCATGCGCGGCTGAGCGGTGTCGG
>JAOAPJ010000091.1 GCA_025462805.1 Acidobacteriaceae bacterium | reverse complement strand
TGGTGAGCCCGATCATGTTGCGCACGAATCTGGGGCTGCCCACGCCGCAAACACGGTCCCCGGCGCAACGCAGGGCATGGGTGGCGTACACGGTGGATCTGCTGCTGTGCTCGATCGCAGCGCGCATTTGACCGCAGGGAAACGTGAAGGCAAAGAGAGACGGCCAGCGTGTGGCTGGCCGTCGTTTGCCGTAGGTCTGCGTTGCGCTAAACGTTGATGGCCATGCCTTCGACGGCTCCGAAGCCGTCGAGCATCGCCTCGGCGAGCGTGGGGTGTGCGTGGATGGTGAACATCATCTCCTCGATGGTGCCTTCGAGCTCCATGGCGGTGACGGCTTCAGCGACCAACTCGGTCGCCGAGGGGCCGATGATGTGCACACCCAACACCTCTCCGTACTTCGCGTCGGCGATAACCTTCACGAAGCCCTCGTGTTGGTCGACGATCGAGGCCTTGGAGTTGGCGGAGAAGGGGAACTTGCCGACCTTCACCTGCAGACCGCGCTCCTTGGCCTGTGCCTCGGTTAGTCCGACGCTGCCGATCTGCGGCTCGCAGTAGGTGCAGGCCGGGATGCGCTCACGCTTCACCGGACGTGCAAACTTGCCGGCGATCTTTGACACGGCGACGATGCCGCACATGGCACCGACGTGGGCGAGCTGCGGCAGCCCGGCCACAATGTCGCCAATGGCGTAGACGCCTGGCTCCGCCGTCTCCATCCACTCGTTTGCGTGAACGAAGCCGCGCTCCAGCTTCACCTTGGTCTTCTCAAGACCGATGTTCTCTGTTCGCGGCGCACGGCCTACTGCGACCAGCACGCGCTCGGCTTCCTTCACCTGCTTAGTGCCATCGGACGCGGTGAAGGTGATCTTCACGCCGTCCTTGGTCCTTTCCACGGACTCGACCTTCGCACCAACGCTGGTCTCGATGCCGCGCTTGCGGAAGACGCGCGCCAGCTCCTTGCTGACGTCCTCATCCTCGTTCGGCACCAGTCGCGGCAGGTACTCGACGATGCTGACGTCGGAGCCGAAGCTCTTGAAGATGGAGGCGAACTCGACGCCCACCGCGCCCGCGCCGATGACCACCATGGACTTGGGAATGCGATCCAGGTTGAGGATCTCCATGTTGGTCAGGATCCGGTCGTCGGGCTTGCCCATGCCGGGCAGCATGCGCGCATCCGAGCCGGTGGCCACCAGCACCTTCTTGGCCTGCACCTGCTGGGTCTTGCCATCGTTCGCCTTCACGGTAATGGTGTGGATGCCGTTGTTCGCCGCCCCGTTCAGGCTACCGCTGCCGCCGACCACGGTGACCTTGTTCTTGCGCATCAGGAAGTCCAGACCCTTCACGTGCTTCGCGATGATCTGGTTCTTGCGATCGAGGATGGTCTTCCAGTTCAGCGTGACCTCGCCGACGCCCTCGATGCCGTACTCCTTGGCGTGCTTCAGGTGGTCATAGATCTCTGCGTTGAAGAGGATCGACTTGGTAGGAATGCAGCCCCAGTGCAGACAGGTGCCGCCCAGCTTCGGATCGCGCTCGATCAGCGCGGTCTTCAAGCCATATTGTCCGGCGCGAATCGCCGCCGTGTATCCGGCGGGGCCGCCGCCGATGATCGCTACGTCGTAGATAGTCTCTGCCAAGCCGTTCGCTCCCCTGCCGGCCCGATGAGTCTCCGCTCCAGGCCAAACATTTCATTCTACCTGTGTGAAACACTGTCAGCGTGCGTCCGCACCTGGCCACGCTGCTCGACGACTTCCGCCGCCATCATTCGGAGCGCGCCATCGTCAGCCACATCGGCAACCGCAGCCTGCCGACGACCTATGGCGAGCTGGCGACATGGAGCGCGCGCTTCGCCGCCGAGTTCATCCGCCGCGGCATCCAGCCGGGGGAGCGCATCCTGCTGTGGGGCCAGAACTCTGCTGCCTGGATCGCCGCCTTCTACGGCTGCGTGCTCCGTGGCATCTTGGTGGTGCCACTGGACGCGGCGGGCGATGCGGACTTCGCGCAGCGGGTGATTGCCGAGACGACGCCACGCCTGCTGGTTGGGGATGCGGCACTCCTCAACAAGCTCTCCACGTCTGATGTTCCGCGACTGCTACTCGATTCATCGGCGCAGGAGCTGCCTCCGCCAGAGGTCACGCCGCCTGGCGGGCTCAGCCGGACTGAACCGGCCGCGGGGTTGAACCGGACTGAACCGGTCGCGGGATTGACCCGCTCCACGCCGCTGCAGATCATCTTCACCTCCGGAACAACGTCGGAGCCGAAGGGCATCGTTCACACCCACGGCAATGTGCTTGCTTCGCTCGCTCCTATCGAGCGCGAGATCGCGAAGTACCGGCGTTACGAGCGGCCCTTCCATCCGCTGCGCTTTCTGCACACGCTGCCGCTGTCGCATGTTTTCGGGCAGTTCATGGGGCTGTGGGTGCCACCGCTGCTGGCGGCTGAGGTGCACTTCGAGGCGCGGCTGGATGCGCCGCGGTTGATCCAGTTGATTCGCAGGCAGCGCATCTCCGTATTCGCCGCGGTGCCGCGCGTTCTGGAGCTGTTGCGCAGCCACTTGATGCAACGGGATGCGGACCTTGCCTCGCGGATCGAAGCGTCGCAACAGCTTTCTGCGTGGGGACGATGGTGGCGCTTCCGGCGGGAGCACCGCCGCTTCGGCCTGACGTTCTGGGCCTTCGTGTGCGGTGGCGCCACGCTGCAGGAGGATCTGGAGCAGTTCTGGACGCGAATGGGTTTCTCTCTCATCCAGTGATATGGAATGACCGAGACCACCGCGCTGGTGACGCTGAACCATCCCTTCCACACCGCGCGCGGCACTATAGGAAGGCCACTGGCAGGACGCGAGGTACGCGTGTCGGACGATGGCGAGATCCTGGTGCGCGGCGACTCCATCGCGGAGACGGAGTGGAGCGGTGGGCAGGCGCGACCACGTGAGGATGGCGATGGCTGGCTACGGACGGGCGACCTTGCAGCGCGCAGGCGCGACGGTGAGCTGGTCTTTGCCGGGCGCAAGAGCGACGTGATCGTGACCGCGGCCGGGCTGAACGTGCATCCGCAGGATGTAGAGGCGGCGCTGATGAGGCAGGCGG
>JAOAPJ010000003.1 GCA_025462805.1 Acidobacteriaceae bacterium | reverse complement strand
CGCAGATCGCGTACCTGCGCAACCAGGACGGCAAGTCATGGAACGAGCAGGACGTGCTGCTGACCTCCGCTGCGGGCGGTGAAGGCAAGGACATCACGCGTAAGTTAGATCGCAATCTGGTGCGCGCCATCTGGATGCCGGACGGCAAGAGCCTGCTGGTGGGCGCGAATGATGCGACCAGCTCCGCCTTCTGGCTGCAGCCCGCTGATGGCGGCCCAGCGCAGCGTCTCAACACCGGAGATGTGACGCCCACGCAGCCGTTCTGGATCGAGGGCAGTGTCGACGCTCATGGAGCCATCGCCTTCGTCGGGAGCACACCGCGTGCTCCAGGCGAGCTCTTCTATATGAGCCCTGCGCATGATGCGCCGGTCCAGTTGACGAACCTGAATGCCGACATTGCGAGCCTCGAAGCCGCGAAGCAGGAGACGCTGACCTGGCCCAGCATGAAGGGTGGTCCGCAGTCCGATGGCGTGCTGACCTACCCTGTCGGCTACCAGAACGGCAAAAAGTATCCGCTGGTGCTCTACATCCATGGCGGTCCCACCTCGAATTCAAAGCAGGCGTGGACTGTCTACTCGCAGCTCTTCGCGGCGCAGGGCTGGATGGTCTTCGAACCAAACTACCGTGGCAGTGACAATCTGGGGAACGCATACCAGGCCGCCATCTGGAACGACGCGGGGCAGGGTCCAGGCGAAGACGTGATGGCCGGCCTGGCTGAGTTGAAGAAGCGCGGCATCGTCGATGAGAACAACATCGCGGTCAGCGGATGGTCCTATGGCGGCTTCATGACCAGCTGGCTGCTGGGCCACTCGACGATCTGGAAGGCGTCGGTGGATGGGGCTGCCGTCACCAACTGGCTCGACATGTATAACCTGAGCGACGGCAACATCACCGTCGCCGAGGGCTTCGGCGGCTCTCCGTATACGAGCGCGGAGCGCATGAAGGCGTATCTCGACCAGTCGCCAATCGCGTATGTGCAGAACGTGCGCACGCCGACGTTGATCCTGTGCGACGTGGGCGACTACCGGGTACCCATCACGCAGTCCTACAGCTTCTATCGTGCGTTGAAGGACCACAATGTGGTGACGCAGTTCATCGCCATCCCGGTGGGCGGCCACTTCCCTGGCGATCCGTTGCGGCGTGAGGACGTGATGCGCCGCTGGGTCCAGTGGCTTGGACGCTATCTGCCGACCGTTCCGGGTGCGGAAGCCGCACCTCCGGCGACGACGGTTCCTTCCACTCCACAGGCACAGTGATGCATCAGCTTCCGCTCAGAAGCCTGGGGGGCGCTCGCCGGCGACCTTGAAGGCGCGCTCCAGCGCCACACCGATGCGGCCAAGCAGGCCTTCATCGAAGAGCTGACCGATGAGTGTGACGCCATAGGGGACGCGGCGCGGCGGACTGAACTTGGGCAGCGGGTGCTTGGGATCGGGCGCCCAGTCGCTGCGCGCCTCGCCCACTTCCACGAAGCCTGCCCGCAGCGTCAGTGATGGATGTCCGGTGAAGTTGGTTAGCGTAAGCATCTCGTCGCGCAGCGAAGGCACCAGAAGCACGTCCACCTTCTTGAAGATCTCTGCCATCTGGTACGCGACCTTGCGGCGGAAGCGGTCGGATTGCACGAAGTCCACAGCGGAGAGGAAGCGGGCCTGGCGGAAGATGTTGGGCCACGCGTCAGGCACCTGCGCCTTGAGCGAGTCCACCTGATGGTTCAGCGTGATCTCCTCAAAGGCGGCAGCCGCCTCCGCAAAGAGGATGAGCTGGAGCGAGTCGTAGGGCCAGTCCGGCAGTGAGACAGGTATCGTCTGCATGCCGAGCTGGCGCGCCTGATCGATGGCGGCGCGATCGACATCCGTGGCGGGCGGCTGGGCGAGCCAGGCGGGAATGTATCCAATGCGGATACCTTTTACCGGCAGGTTGGCGTTGTAGTCCAGGTGGCTGGGAAGCGACGCCACATCCCCCGGATCGGGGCCGCTGATCGCGCGCAGCACCAGCATGGTGTCCTCGACCGAGCGCGCCATAGGACCGAGTTTGTCGAGCGACCAGCACAGCGTCATGGCGCCCGTCCGCGGCACGCGCCCGTAGGTGGGGCGCAGCCCGGTGACGCCGCAGCGCATGGACGGGCTCACGATTGAGCCGCCGGTCTCGCTGCCAATGGCAAAGCCGACCAGCCCGGCGGCGGTGGCGGCGCCGGGGCCTGCGCTCGAGCCGGAGGCGCCCTCCTCCGTCAGCCACGGATTCATCGTCTGGCCGCCAAACCAGATGTCGTTGAGCGCCATCGCGCCCAGGCTCAACTTGGCCACAAGCACCGCGCCGGCGGCATTCAGGCGCTCGACGACGGTCGCATTCTCCTTGGGAACGCGATCGCGGAAGGGCTCCGCGCCGTAGGTGGTGGGGATGTTTGCCGTATCGAGCAGGTCCTTGGCGCCCCAGGGAATTCCGTGCAGCGGTCCGCGATAGCGGCCGGCGGCGATCTCGCGATCGGCCTGACGGGCCTGCTCCAGCGCGAGGTCCTTGGTCAGCGTGATGACGCAGCGGAGCGTTGGGTTGAAGCGCTCCAGCCGGTCGAGATAGATGGTGGTGAGCCGCTCCGACGTGAGCTGGCGCGCGTGGATCCAGCGGCTGAGCTGCGCGACCTCGGCGTACGCGATGTCTTCGTCCTTGGCGGGCAGCGGCGCGGGCGCAGCAAAGGCCGGCACGAAGTGGTCCCGCTGCGGCGGTGGGGGCAGCCCGGGCAGCATCGGGTTCCACACCGTCGCGGGCGGCAGTGTGGGCTCAAGCGCGACCTTCCGCGGACCGGTGCGCCGCTCGTAAAGCGGAGCCATGGCTTGCCGCCAGCTCTGCGCGGCCTCCTGCTGCTCGGCCGTAGTGAGTGAGACTCGGACCAGCTTCTGTGCCTCGGCGAAGGTGAGCGCCGAGACCTCCGGACCCGCTGGCGGAGCGCCGGCAAAGGTTGGCGGTGCACCCGCGGTGCTGGTGCCGGAGACCGCGGCGGGGCTGCCGGCTGTAGTTGGCTGCTGGGACTCGGTTGCGGAATGGCAGCCGACGGCGGCAGCAGCCAGGCCGAGCGAGCTGTGTTTCAGAAAGGAGCGACGGGAGCGAACAGGTTTTTCAAGGGACATGGGCGTCCCACGGATTGTACGGGGCGCAGGAAGCGGAAGGTGGTTTTGACGGAACCGGGGTCCGGTACTGCTGGGGCAGCTTGCTGAACCGGTCATCCCGGTATGAATCTTTCCTTGATGTAAAGCATCTTTGTATCAAGATGAATGGAGCCGGCAGAACTGCAACCGCGGAGAAGGATGACCTGAGTGGGATCCACACATGGCTGGTGCTGTGGAAGGCCAGCCGGGCGGTGGAGGCGCAGGCAGTCCGCAGCATTACCCAATTCGGCGTGGTGCAGAGCGACTTCGGGGTGCTGGAGGCATTGCTCCACCTCGGGCCGCTCAGCGCCAAGCGGCTGGGCGAAAAGGTGCTGCTGACCAGCGGATCGGTCACAGCGGCGATCGACCGGCTCGCGGCTCGCGGTTTGGTGAGGCGCGAAGA
>JAOAPJ010000443.1 GCA_025462805.1 Acidobacteriaceae bacterium | reverse complement strand
GATCCACCACCCAGTTCAGCGAGTAGAACTTCCGCACCATGTCGCGCGCCAGGAAGTCGGGCAGCTCCGCAGGCTGCGGCATCAGCAGCCGATACAGGCGCCGGACCGCAGGCACGGTCGTCGGCTCGAAGTCGAAGACGGTGAAGTTCGGCGCGAAGCGGATCCCCGCCGCGTCGCACAGCACCAGACGCCCGATGCGCTCCGGCTGGTCGAGCGCCGCCCGCGCAGCGACCCATCCGCCCATCGACCAGCCGATCAGGTCGGCCTTCTGTATCCGCTGCTGCGCCAGAAACGTCTCCACCACGCCTGCTTCTTGCGGAATCGAATACGGAGCGTCCTTCGGCCGCGCGGAGAGGCCATAGCCGAGCAGGTCGATCGCGTAAACATGAAACCCGGCGTCCTTGAGCTGCGGCATCAGGTTGGACCAGTCCTCGGCCCGGCTGCCCAGCCCATGCACCAGCACCACCGGTGTGCCGTTGCTGCTGCCGCCCTCGTAGTAGTGAATGCGGTTGCCATCGATGGTTGCGTACTCGTTGTGGAAGCCGGCGTACGCCAGACGCGCCCGCGTCATCAGCTCGATCGTCGCCAGTGGATTGCGCCAGACCAGCAGCGCGCCGAGCACGAACACCAGCGCCATCGCGGCTACTGCGTAGCCGTAGGCGCGCCAGCTCAGGCCGGCATAGCCGGAGGGAGCCGTCGCAGTCGTGCTGCGCGCCTTCCGCGCGCGATCGGTGCGGCCAGCGGGTCGTGTGCCCGGGCGGCGGCCTACAGTAGTGCTCAAGGGAAGGGCTCCTCCTCGCCGCCAGCGTCTGACGTTGGCTTCTCATCACCGCCGACGGCCGCGGGCTTCTCATCCAGGCGGCCATGCGTGACGATACTCTGTTCCTCCGGCTGCGTCCCACCGTCGGCCTGCTCCAGCGCTTTGCGTATCACGCTCAGCGTAAACGGGCGCACCACGAAGCCGCCATGACCCGTTAGTTCCTGCCAGCGCACCCAGCGCGCCTCGGTAACGTCGGTTGCACTGGCCAGCGTGCCGCTCACCACGCCGCAGCGGTAGTCCACCAGCACATAGTGGAAGCGCACGCGACCCGGCGCTGCTGCTGCTCCGTCGGGCTCTTCATGGGAGATGTGATCGAACACGGCGACGATTTCGAGCGGCTCAATAACCAGGCCGGTCTCCTCCAGCACCTCGCGCCGGATGCCATCCTCCAGCCGCTCTCCCAGCTCCAGTGCGCCGCCCGGCAGCGACCACTCACCCTTCAGCGGTGCCTGGCCGCGGCGCACCAGCAGCACGCGCCGCTCATCATCCAGCACCACCGCGCCGACGCCCGCGATGGGAGCGGAAGGGAACTCGCGCTGCATCGGAAGCGCTACTTGTCCCCAAGGGGACGGCCGTACTCTTCGGCGAAGACAGTGCGGGAGGAAGAGAAGCGTCCACCGGCGAATTTGTCCGCACCCCGCCCCCGCCCGATGGCCAGCAGCGCCACCGTCACGTAGCTCAGCGGCAGCTTCAGCGCCTCGTGCACCTTCTCCGGCTCGAAGCCTTCCATCGGAGCCGTGTCATAGCCCAGCGTCTCGGCCGTCAGCATCATGTGGGTGAAGGCGATCATCACCTGCCGGTTCAACCACATCGGCATGTTCGGGTGGTTCGACAGGTAGTCCGGAATGTTCGCCTTGGCCTGCTCGGCGTAGTTCTCCGGCATGCCATTCTCGCGGCCCAGGCGCAGCATCTCGTCCAGATCGCCGCTGCGCCAGCCGTCCGCATCGCCGCAGGCCACGATCACGGCCGAGGCTTCGCCCACCTTGGGCTGGTTGTAGCAGGCGCTGCGTAAGTAGCGCTTCTTCTCCGGGGAGCGCACCACGATGAAGCGCCATGGCTGCAGGTTGTAAGCGCTTGGCGCGCTCAGCCCGGCATCGAGGATGCGACGCAGATCCTCCAGGGGGATCGGGCTCCCGTCAAAGGTGGGGGTGGCGCGGCGCTCCTCAATGGCCCTGGAAAGTGGCTTTTCCGTACTCATCGGCCCCTTCAGTGTAGTGCCTCGGATGTAAACGGGTCACCGCGCGTTTCAGCAGGACGGAACACAGAGTTGAAGTATTACTTTAGCTTCTGGGCAGCGCCGTCATCGGCTGCTCCAGGGAGAACGGCCGCCCGCCCCCGGCCGGATCGGCAAAGACCCACAGTCCGTGAAAGGCGTCGCGCAGCTCCGGATGTAGCGCCAGCAACCCATGCATCACGGCGATGGTCTGGGTACGTGCGGTCACCGGGTCCGTGGTGCCGGTGCTCGCGTAGTGCACCACGACGTCCAGTCCGCCAAGCGCGTCATCCGTGCGCAGGCTGGTGACCCGGTAGATCGCGCCGTCTGCATTGACTGAGAGCGGCTCTGCTCCGGGCAGATCTTTCGGCCGCGCCGCCTGCTGCTCCTCCACCAGCCGCTCCAGGTTGGTGCTGGAAAAGAAGCCGGCCGGCTGCAGCAGATAGGTCGCCGTCGTGTAGGAGAGCCACGCGTTCCAGGGCTGCTTCTTCTGCGTGTACGAGCGCGCCTGCTTCCAATACCACAGGCCGTCATGCCCGGCCATCATCAGCGGCTTGGGGAAGAAGCCTGCCAGCAGCCAGCGGCCGTTCGCCTGGGGCTGCTGCAGCAAGAGCGCCATCTGCTGCGGCTTGGCCACGCCGGTCGCGTGCACCAGGGCGAGCGCGAACTGGCCTGGCGGCAGATGCTGGATGCTGAGCGTCACATGCGTGGCATTGTCGGCGGAGTCGCAGAAGAACTGGATCTGGTCCTCACCCGCCTTCGCGTCTCCAGCGTCCAGCCGGTAGACCGCGTCGACTGTAATCGTCGCGCCGGTCAGAAGCGGCGTCAGAGCGGAGGCCG
>JAOAPJ010000439.1 GCA_025462805.1 Acidobacteriaceae bacterium | reverse complement strand
GTGCCTGGTATTACTTCCGCTAGAATGTAAGGCGAGGCCATCCTATGGAATCCGCACTTACTGTGAAAGGGCAGGCGACGATCCCTAAGGCCGTCCGAGACCACCTCCATGTCGGGCCTGGGGACAGGATCAAATTCTTTATCCACCCGGACGGGAGCGTAGCGCTGCTTCCGAAGCTGGCGACATCGACGCTAAAGGGCATGCTCCGAACTCGCCGCCGGCCAGTTTCCCTGGATGAGATGGAGACCGCGATTGTTGCCGGAGCGACACGAGGCGTCAAGCAAGGCAAGCGGCGGTGATCGGGCTCGATACGAACATCCTCGTGCGCTATTTGGCCCAGGATGATGCGATGCAATCGCGCAAAGCCACACAGATTTTCGAGCATCGGCTGACGGAGGCCAATCCCGGCTTTCTCAGCCTGGTGACCATGGTGGAGGCGGCGTGGGTGCTGGAGCGTGCCTATAGGATGTCGCACCTAGAGATAGCTGCCGCGATCGAACGGATTTTGCAGGCGGACAGCCTCGTGGTCCAGAACGAGCAGGAAGTGTTCACGGCGATGACCGTTGTAAAGGCAGGGCGGGGTACTTTTGCCGACGCGCTCATCGCTGCGATCAATGCATGGGCGGGGTGCCGGGTCACTCTCTCGTTCGACAAGAAGGCTTCACGGCTCGCACACTTCCAGCTTGTCTAAATCCCGCATTCCGCTGCACTGATGCTTCATGCTGAACGCTGGCTCGCGGTCAGCCTTGGGTGGCGATGTCGTCGCGGGTGGAGTTTTTGATCAGGTACATGCGGCGATCGGCGCAGTCGAGCAGCTCGGCGGCTGTGGTGGCGTCTGCCGGATAGCTGGCGACACCGAGGCTGGCGCTGAGACGCAGCGGAATGGCCTCTGCGCTGAGGAAGCGGCGCGCGCGTAACGCGACCAGCAGGCGGTTCGCGGCCTTGGCACCAGCGGAGCTCGTGGTCTGGGGGAGCACGATGACGAACTCATCGCCGCCATAGCGGAAGCAGACATCGACGTTGCGCATGGTCTTGCGAATGACTTCGGCGACTTCGGTCAGGGCGCGCGTGCCGATCGCGTGGCCATGCTCATCATTGACTCGCTTGAAGTAGTCGATGTCGAGGAAGATGAGGCTGACTTCAGTGCCGAAGCGCTTGGCGCGCTCGAGCTCGAGGGGCAGGGAGGCGGCGAGGTGGCGTGCGTTGTAGAGCTCGGTCACGTCATCGGTGATGGTGAGCTCCTGAATGCGGGCGACGGCGCGGGCGTTCTCGATGGCGATGGCGGCGTAGTCGCAGAGGATGTAAAGGAAGGTGATGGCCTCTTCGGAGAGGGCGAGGGGCTCGACATGGCTGATCTGGAGCACGCCGAGGGTGCGCTCGCGGGAGCGCAGCGGGAGGCAGATGGTGGAGTGCTTCTGCGCGATATCGGTGAGCGCGGCGGGGCGCTCGTCATCGGTGGTGATGAGCGGCTCGCCATGCAGCGCGACCCAGCCCACCATGCCGGTGCCGAGAGGGATGCGGATTTTATGCAGGGTCTCGTCGGAGAGGCCGCGGGCGAGCACGAAGTAGAGATCGTGCTGCTGCTCATCGACCATGAGGAGAGACCAGCTTTCCGGCCGGAAGTAGCGCTCCATCTGCTCGAGAATGCTGCGCAGGATGGTGGGGAGATCGAGCGAAGAGGTGAGGGCGCGGGCGGCGTCGTGGAAGACGCGGAGATGCTCGAAGGCGGGGTTGCCCTGGGTGGTGTCGGCCATGGGGTTCGGTGTTGATTGTGCCATGAGCGATGGGAACGGGGGATGACGGGGCCGGCGGCCGAGGGTCGGGGAGGGGAGCTCGGCTGTCATACAGCCAACGTCAGAGAACCAGGGGTTGGGAAAACTTCGGGAGGAGCCTGCGGCAGGGGCTCCTGCGTTTTCCAGAACGCGTTGCTCTGGCAGTTGCTCGGGAGTTGCTCTGGGAGAATCAGCCTCTCCACATCGGGAGGGCGTCGTGCGCGGGGAGGCGTAGCGGTTCGAGCAAGTGGTGGTCCGGGCTGTAGCTGCAGACGGGATCCATGGCCGCAGCGTTGCCGGTGAGTAGAAGGGCCTGGCAGCGGCAGCCCCCGAAGTCCTGCTCCTTACGGGGGCAGGCGCGGCAGGTGGAGGGCATCCATGCGTCGCCACGAAAGCGCTCAAAAGCCTCCGAGTGATGCCAGATCCACGACAGTTCCTGTTCGCGAACATTGGGGAAGCGCATGCCGGGGATGACTGCTGCAGCGTGACAGGGCATCGCCTGCCCGGTGGGATCGATCAGGATGACCTGCTGGCCCCAGCCTCCCATGCATGCCTTGGGGAATCGTCCGAAGTAGTCAGGGACGACGGCCTCCACGTGGATCCTGCCCTGCAGCCGTTGACGCGCCTGCTCGATGACGAGCAATGACTGCTGGACCTGTTGCTCTGTGGGCATGAGCAGAGCACGATTCCGGAGCGCCCAACCGTAGTACTGAACGTGGGCAATCTCGAGACGATCGGGAGCGAACTCCTCTGCCAGCGCGATGAACGAGGCGAGCCGGTCCAGGTTGAGACGATGGACGACCAGATTGATGGTGAGCGCCACAGGGAACTTCTTGAGAATGGGCACCAGCGCGAGCTTGTGGGCGTGTGCGCGGGTGCCGGCAATGTGGTTTGCGCTGCTCTCATCGAGGTCCTGAAAGCTGAGTTGCACGTGCTCGAGGCCGGCATCCATCAACGAAGCCAGGCGCGGCTCCGACAGCCCGACGCCGGAGGTGATCATGTTGACGTAGAGGCCGGCATCGCGGCCGGCGCGGATCAATTCGGGCAGGTCGGCACGGGCGAGGGGTTCGCCACCGGTGAGGTGGAGGTGCAGTGCGCCGAGTTGGGCAGCCTGTGCGTAGACCCGCTGCCAATCTCCGGCGGGAAGCTCCTCGGCCGCATGCTTCAGTTCCACGGGATTGGAGCAGTAGAGACAGTGCAGCGGGCAGCGATGCGTGACCTCCGCGATGAGGGAGAGGGGACCGCGGCGGGTGGGCAGAGTGGCTGCGGATGACATGGTCTAGATCCGGACCACACCGCGCTGCTGCATGCGGTCGAGCAGCGCGCAAACGTCGCGGCCGATTTCGGCAGAGCTGGCGCCGGGATACTGGACCAGGAGCCGTTCGATGACCGCGGTCACAGTACGTGAACCATCGATCTCGAGCAGGATGTCCCGAGCAGGACCGGAGAGCTGCAATGCGCCTTCGGGGACGAGGAGCATGGCGTCGGTGGGATGCAGGCGGCAGCCGGGGGCAAGACGAGGGATGGCGGTGAGTTCCATGGTTACACCTGAGGAACAAAGCAGCCGGGCGGGATGCTGCCAGGCTGGACGTAAGCGTAATCGATGGCATCGAGCTGCGCCCAGAGGATCTCGCATTTTCGGGCGAGGGCGTGAATGACAGCTTCCTGCTGCTGCCGCGTAGCGGCATGGGAGCAAACGTAATCGAGCGCGAAGGCAGCATCCTCCGGAGCCTGGGTGAGTCGTCCTTCGAAGTAGGCGAGGCCGTTCGCGAGATAGGGGTAGTGCTCGCGCAGCCGGTCCATGCGCAGGGAGATGAGGTCGCGCGAGAAGAGCTCGGTGAGGGACGATGCGACGGCAACGAGCAGCGGGCTGTCTCGTACCAGCGACAGATACGCATCTACGGCATAGCGTACGCCGGGCAGGATGCCGGAGCAGGAGATCACCTGGGCGCGGGGCAGGCCCGTCGATTCGGCGAGCTGAATCCACTTCTCGATTCCGCCATAGCCGCTGGTATCGCCGTCGTGATCGAGGATGCGTTTGCGCCACACGCGGCGAAAGGCGGGGTCGTCGCTGCGGGCGAGCACGAGCGCGTCCTTGATAGGAATGCGGCTCTGGTAGTAGTAGCGATTCAGCGCCCACGCCTGCATCTGTCCGCGGGAGAGTTCACCCCGGTGCATGCGCAGATGAAAGGGATGGCGATGATGGTAGCGCGCCTCTCCGACAGCCTGGAGCCGTGCGCGAAGCTCGTCGGCCGTCAGGAGGCGATCTGCGGAGTCGTCCGGAGAGTGGTGCGGCATGTTCAGGTCAGGCGCCATCCGTCCGATGCAACCTCCCAGCCGGCGTTGCGTACAAAGGCGTGCTCAGGGCTCTGTCGATCCAGGATGGGGTTGGTGTTGTTGATGTGCACGAAGACCTTGCGGGGGCGCGTCACGGTGCGCAGCAACGCGATGGTGCCATCGTCACCACTGATCGGGAGATGCCCGATGTCGCGTGCGTTGGGCGTGGCTGCATGCGTGCGGTTCAATTCGTTGTCGCTCCAGAAAGTGCCGTCGACCAGGATGACGTCGCACGAGCTGTAGACATCCAGCCACTCCTGAGTGATTTCAGGAAGCGAGGGTGTGTATGCGACGCGTCTGCCGTCCGACTCGAGCACCAGCCCGAGGCTTGCCTGGCCTGCTTCGCCGGTCTCGAACTCGCGCGCGTAATACGGCAGCGAGCCCCCGAGCGGTATGGGAAGGCAGGTCACTTCATCGAGGAGGAAGGGCACGCCTGGAGAGATGTCGACCCAGGTCAACTGGTTGCGGACGCGCCTGAGCATCTGGAAAAAGCTGTTGCTCTCGAGCACTCGACGGACGAGGGGGGTGGCGTAGATGGTGAGCGGCTGGAACTCCCGCAGCAGCAATACCCCAAGCACCTGATCGAGGTCGGCGCCGGTTAGAACGATGCCGCAGATCGGCGTACCTCGCCGGTTGCCGCCGGAGGCAGCGCGATCCGGGGATGGGTGCAGCTCCGGATTGCCCTCGATCTGAAGACGCAGGTCTGGGGAGGCGTTGATCAGGAACCAGCGCCTCGCGTCAGACGAAAACACAGCCTGCGTCTGGAGTCGCGGGGTGACGCGCTGCGGATTGCTCCGGCAAAGCTGGCACACAGAGCAGGCGCAGTTCCACTGAGGAACACCGCCTCCGGCAGCCGTTCCAATCAGCTTCAACGACAGCAAGCGTTAGATCTCTGCTGGTTCGTAACAGTTGATCTCACAACCAAGGCGTACTTCCTGGAAATCAGGGCAGGTCCAGACCTTCGTGTTCATTGTGTGCTCCTAGTTGGGGACTATCTGAAACTTGTATTGCTGTCAGATGCTCTTTTGTGGCTCTGACGCTTCGACGTTAGCGCAAGTCGCGGTGGAATATCCAGTATTCTCGGCGTCCATCAGCGGCGATCTGGTGGCGAAGGGTACCGGACAGCCCGGCAGAAGTAACCGGTGGAGTGATTCGCGACCAAGTCGAGTGCTTTTATTACAGAAGCCTGAAATTACCTCGCGAGCAATGGACTCAGCGAGGAAGGCTGGTCCGAGCTTGCAATGTGTCCCTACGGCATCCTCACGGCCCAGGCGAGGCCGTCGGGTTCCGGGCCGGCGTCGATCTTGCCCAGGACCGTGAGCGAATCGAGATCGATGACGGTGACGTAGTTGTCCGGGGTGCAGGCGACGAAGGCGCGTGTGCCATCGGGGT
>JAOAPJ010000034.1 GCA_025462805.1 Acidobacteriaceae bacterium | reverse complement strand
TATCGATTCGCTAAGAATCAGAAGCGAACCTCCAATGCGGGCAAGCTACACCTGGCTATCACCGGAATCCTCAAAACTCTGCAGGTCGTTGCCGTGTTGGCGGGTGCATCGTGCGCCTACGCGCAGGACGTGACGACCTGGCACTATGACAACTCTCGCTCCGGCATTCAGCCGCATGAGACGGTGCTCACCCCTTCAAACGTGACCTCTGCCAGTTTCGGAAAGATATTTAGTCTGCCCGTCATCGGCGATATCTATGCCCAGCCGCTCTATCTTTCGCAGTACCCGATGAGCGACGGGAAGCTGCACAACGTTTTGCTGGTTGCGACGGCGCAGGATTACCTCTACGCCTTTGATGCGGACGGGAAAAATCCCTCCCAGGGCTACCTCTGGCGTAAGTTTCTGGTCGGCTCGGGCGAAACCTGGATGACCTACCTGGATGTAGGCAAAGACTTCGACATCCTACCCAACATTGGCATCATCTCGACCCCGGTGGTGGACCGCAGCAGCGGGACAATCTATGCGCTGGCGCGCTCGAAGACCACAAGCGGCACCACGAAGTTCTTCCAGCGTCTGCACGCACTGAACATCGCTGACGGCAGCGAGAAGTTCGGCGGCCCGGCCACCGTCCAGGCGACTGTGCCCGGGCTTGGCGACGGCGGCACCAGCATCACGTTCCAGCCCGTGCTGCAGAATCAGCGCGCTGCGCTGCTGCTCGCACCGACGCCCGCCGTGGGCAGCGGAAATTCTATCTTCCTGGCCTGGGCCTCGCATGGCGACCACGGCGCGTATCACGGGTGGGTGATGGCCTATGACGCGGCCAACCTCGCCAAGCAGAACGGCGCCTGGGTGGATACGCCGAATGGCCGTGAGGGTGGTATCTGGATGGCCGGCGGCGGCCCCTCGTCGGATAACAATGGCAACATCTTCATCGCGGCTGGAAACGGAACGTTCGACGTGAATAGCGGCGGCAAGGACTACGGCAGCAGTGCCTTCCGCCTCACCGTGAGCACCTCCGGCCTCGCTCTGCATGACTACTTCACCCCCGCAGATTACACAAACCTGAACGCGCAGGATTTCGACATGGGCACAGGCGCTGTGGCTCTGCTGCCAACGCAGAGTGGTTCTAAGCCTCACTTAGCCGTGACCGTGGATAAAAGTGGGACCATCTATCTCATCAACCGTGATCGCATGGGCGGCTTCACGACACCGTCGAATAGCTCAGTCCAGAGCTTCAGCGGCGGTCCGGCAGGCTCAACGACTCCTTACAAGAACCGCAGCAGCTTTGCATTCTTCAACAACACCATGTACGGCGGCTTTGCCGGCGCGCCGCTGCAGGCGTGGTCCTTCAACCCATCGACCGAGCTATTCAACACGACAGCGCAATCGAAGTCAGCCAACATATTCGGGTGTAACTGCAACGGGGCTGGTTCCACCCCGAGTGTCTCGGCGAACGGCTCCAGCAACGGCATTGTCTGGGCCTTGGACAATAGCGGCTACTACCATACCCCGGCCATCCTGCATGCATATCAGCCGGCCGACTTATCCAAAGAGCTATACAACAGCACGCAGGCGGCGAATAGCCGGGATGCGCCTGCGATAGCAGTGAAGTTCACCACGCCAACGGTCGCGAATGGTCACGTCTATGTCGGTGGACGCAACGCCGTGACAGTCTACGGCATCACGACGACCGGGCCGCTTGCGGCCACCCCGACATTCTCTCCGGCGCCGGGTACATATGCCACCGCGCAGACCGTGAGCCTGGCGGACACTACGCCGAATGCATCGATCTATTACACGACCGATGGCACTCCGGCGAGCACTGGATCCACCCTGTATACAGCGCCCTTCCAGGTCCCCACTTCGGAGACCATCTCGGCTGTCGCAATTGCTCCGGGCTTCTTACAAAGTCCTGAAGCCGTGGCCAGCTACACCATCGGCAAGCCGCCCGTCTGCAGCGCGCCGACCTCGCCCGGCGTGAATGTCTGCGCACCAGCGAATGGATCGACGGTCAGCTCGCCGGTCGCGGTCCAGGCAAAGGCAACCATCACGGGTACACTCGCCCGCATGGAAGTGTGGGTGGATGGCGTGAAGAAGTACACGGAGACCACCAGCACAACGCTGAGCACGTCAATCGCCCTCGCGGCCGGGACACATAGCTTCCATGTCTATGCCGTTAACACCGCAGGAACCAAGTGGCTCGGGTCCGTCAGCGCAACCGTAAAGTAGTCTGAATCGCGGACGCCAGGGCCACCACCACGCGTGGTGGCCCGGCAGTCTGCCTGAGTCAAAGTCCTAGGGTAATAGCGGCCCAGCAGCGTTCTGCCATGGGTCGCGACTTGCAGGCGAGATATAGCCAGATTCCTGGCTGCCAGCCAATATTCGTTTGGCCTGTCTATGCCTGGGGCCCGTCCTATGCGGTGTGCCCTGAGTTATAGGCCGCCGTCCGGCGTAACTATCTCAGATGCTTCAGTTGATCAATTCGTGTGTGCGCCTGGTTATTATTTTTAGGTAATAAGTTGACTGTTATGACGATCGTTGTATGTCCACTAAATGTCGCAGCAACTTTCATCCATTCTGGAAAAAAGACCGACGAATATTTCGAAGTTGAGTTACTCTTTAGTCCCCCACTAAGAGCCGCACACCAGGGCTCGTTTTCGATCTGCTGAGGTGCAGTATGCGTGTGTCCGCCCGTAAGTCCTCCTCTGTGTTTTCTGCCTGGGAACTCGACAACCATCCATCCATGCTGCATCGCCATTGCTCGCGGGCCGCGGGCAAGTTACAACGAGTGCTCAACTTCATCATCAGGACATTCCAGGTCCTGGTATTCCTGGCGGGCGGAAGCTGTGCCTATGCCCAGGATGTCACTACCTGGCATTATGACAACGCGCGCAGCGGTGTCCAGTCGCATGAGGCCACACTTACGCCCTCCAACGTGAATTCCTCCAGTTTTGGCAAGCTATTCAGCCTTCCGGTCCTCCATCAGTCGTGCTGTGCCGATATCTACGCTCAGCCGCTCTACCTGAGTCAGTACCTGATGAGCGATGGAAAGCTGCATAACGTGCTTATCGTGGCCACTACGGAAGACAATGTCTATGCCTTCGATGCGGACGGAAAGAATCCCGCGCAGGGCTACCTATGGAGCAAGTCCCTGCTCGGCTCGGGCGAGACCTGGATGTCCTATCTCGATGCAAACGGAGATGTGGATATCAAGCCCAATATCGGAGTCATTGGAACGCCTGCTGTAGACCGCAGCAGCGGGACAATCTATGTCGTCGGGAAGTCCAAGACTACAAGTGGAACCGTCGTCTTCCGTCAGCGCCTGCACGCGCTCAATATCGCCAATGGCGCAGAGAAGCTGAATGGGCCCACGCTGATCCAGGCATCCGTGCCCGGTCTGGGGGATGGCGGCACCACCATCACCTTCAACGCCCACACAGAAAATCAGAGGGCGGCTCTGCTGCTGGCGCCGGCCCCCGTCGGGAGCGGCAATGCCGTCTACATCGCATGGGCGTCGCACGGCGACTTCTTCACTTATCACGGCTGGGTCATCGCCTATGACGCAGCCAATATCGCGAGTCAGGTTGGTAGGTGGGTGAATACGCCCAACGGCAAGCAGGGTGGTATCTGGATGGCTGGCGGCGGACTCTCCTCCGACAACGCCGGAAATATCTTCGGCGCGGCCGGCAACGGCACCTTCGATGCGAACACTGGAGGCAAGGACTACGGCAGCAGCGCCTTCCGGCTGAGCTTTGGCAGCTCCGGACTGGCGCTCGGCGATTCCTTCACGCCGTCGAACGAACTCAGCCTGAGCCAGGCTGACAACGACATGGGCACCAGCGCCATGAGCCTGCTGCCCACGCAGAGTGGCTCCGTGCCCCGCCTGGCCGTCACCGTGGACAAGAGCGGCACGATCTATCTGATCAACCGCGACCGCATGGGTGGATTTAGCAGCTCGAGCGACACTTCCAGGCAGCATTTCGGAGATGGTGGCTTCAGCATCCATAACAGCGTCGCCTTCTTCAACAACATCCTCTATCTGGGAGTGGATGGGGGACCGTTGAAGGGCTGGGCCTTCAACCCCTCGACGGAACTGCTTTCAACCACGCCGCAATCCCAGTCCGGGGGCGTGTACGGGGTCACCGGTAAAAATGGCGCAGGCTCCACGCCCAGCATCTCGGCGAACGGCACAGGCAGCGGCATCGTCTGGGCGCTGGACAACTTTCATTACTACAACACCGCCCCGGTCTTGCATGCGTACCAGGCTGGCAATCTGGCCAAAGAGCTCTACAACAGCACGCAGGCGGCAAACAACCGGGATGCGGGTGCGATCGCTGTCAAGTTCACCACGCCGACCATCGCGAACGGTCATGTGTATGTCGGCGGCCGCAATGCGGTCACCGTCTATGGCCTCCTTGGCGGCACCGGCGGTCAAATACCCGCCGCCGCACCCAGCTTCTCGCCGCCGGGTGGCAGTTATGCGGCCGCACAATCCGTCACCTTGACGGATAGCACGCCAAACGCATCGATCTACTACACGACCAATGGCAATCCGGCGAGCACCGGATCCACCCTGTACACAGGGCCGATCCAGGTCACCAGTTCGGAAACCATCTCGGCCGTAGCCGCCGCTCCAGGATTCACACAGAGCCCGGAAACCGTAGAGAGTTACACCATTGGAACTCCTCCGCCGGGACAGACCGAGGTCTCGCTCAGTGCGATCGCGAATACCTTTGGCATCTACACGGATGGCACGGCATTCTCCACCGGAGGGATGGATGGCACCGGGGCAGCTTACTCTGGCAATCTGCTCGGCACATCTCTCGCCCATGCCGGTATCACCTATGCCATCCTGCCGGCCAACCAGAAAGATGCCGTCAAAGGCATCAGTGCTCCAGTCATCCCTCTGACCGCGGGAAGCTTCGCCAGCCTCACGTTCCTGGGAACAGGACTCGGTGCCAATCAGCTGTCGCAAGTGTTCACCGTCACCTACACGGACGGCACGACCACGGCATTCACCCAAAGTCTCAGCGACTGGTTCACTCCGCAGAACTATCCGGGTGAGGCTGTCGCGCTGGC
>JAOAPJ010000261.1 GCA_025462805.1 Acidobacteriaceae bacterium | reverse complement strand
GTTTTTTCGATTGGGGTGGCTGCTGGAGCCGCCATAGCCCTGGCGTACGCGCCGCGGACCGGCGATAAGACCCGCAAGCAGTGGAAGCGCAAGCTGGGTGACACCAGCGAGTACCTCCGCGACACGGCGGACGACTTCGCCAAGCACGCGAACAAGGTCTACTCACAGGCCGACGACCTGGCTCGCAAGGTTTCAAAGAGCGCCAACAAGTTCGCCGAATCGTTGTAACAGGATTTCGCCGGCGGCGCGGGCGCGTCGCCGGTTCGCAGGACACAACGCCGCTGGACCCGCGAATCCTCACCCAAGCCGATATCCCTTTTACTTGTCTGTGCCGCTCGACCGCCCGCCGGTAGCATAGCCGTATGCGCTCTTCAGATCACCAGACCGGCCCAGGTACCGGGAAGGCTGAGGAGTCGTTCGTCTCGCGGGACCGGGCCTTCGTCGCCTTGGTAGATGGCGCGTTTGCCCTCGCAGCGGCTCGCAGCGGCCCCCACCTGCTCTGCCGTCCGGGATGTACCCAGTGCTGCTACGGCGTCTTCGCGATCGGACCCGCAGACGCTCGGCGGCTGGAGAATGGGTTGGAGCGGCTCGCGCAGACCGATCCAGATCGTGCGGATCGCATCCGGCAGCGTGCGGCGGCCTCCTGGGAGCGGCTCGCCCCAGCGTTCCCTGGTGATCCGGTCACCGGACGCCTCTGGGTCCAGCCCGATTCGGGAAGCCTCCTGCCGGAGCCCGGCCCCGACTTCGATGCCTTCGGCAACGACGAACCGTGCCCAGTGCTCGATCCGGAGACTGGCACCTGCGATCTCTACGAGTTCCGGCCACACACCTGCCGTATCTTCGGCCCGCCGCTGGCCACGCCCGGCGGGTACGGCGTCTGCGAACTCTGCTTTACCGAGGCCAGCCCGGAGGCGATCGCCGCGGCTGCCCTGCCGGAAGCAGCAGAGACCACCCCGGAGGCCCTCGACCAGGCTGCCGTATCGCTGGGCACCCCTCCCGGGCTTACCATTGTGTCTCACCTCCTGCACCCGAAGCCTGGCATCTCACCCTAGATCCCGCCCGGGGATCCCGCGGCTGGAAGAGTTTACATACCCGGCCTGATCAAATGCCGGGATACAGGTCTCGTGTTTTCGCCGGGCAGTGACCGGGAGACGCAAGGCTGACAGTCACCATGCGCAACTGTAATCGCAACAGTGGCTCATGGCGGACACATGAGGAAGGAGCACATTTTATATGTTTCAAAATCCAGCAGCCGTTACCTATGCGCGTTATTGGTGACCAGCCGAGTACCAATGACACCCGCAAATTCCCCCATTTAGGTAGTAGCGTGGGAATCATCGCGGTAAGCGCTAGGGCAGGCGAAGTTCAGCGAGGCGAGTAAAAAGTGAAACTCGATGAGAGATCTATTTACCCTAATCTGAAGTTGACCATCTACAAGACGGGCATACGCCAGAATCGGCTTGCCAAGATGGTCGGCATTCACGAGGCATACCTCAGTCGCATCGTCAACGGAACCCGTGAACCCGGGGACGCACTGCGCCAGGCCATCGCCGACGCACTGCAGTGCAATGCCGAGTGGCTCTTCGAGCGCGAGAAGGTGGTCGCCTTCCCGGCGCTGATTCGCGAAGACCGCCAGGCATCCTGATCCCCACGGACGCTGTGTAGCACTGCTCGTTTCTTCTCTGCTTTGGTTCTCCGGGTATGTCGCCCTCATTGCTTTGTGGGCGCCACCCTAGAGCGCCCCCGTCTGCATTAGGGCCGGACTTTCTTGTAAGTTCCCACCCCGCCCACCCCACCCAAGCTGACTTGTGGGCAGCGGTGCATGCTCCCAGAATGGAACGGCCGCCGGAAGGTGATCTGCGGCGCCCGCCGTGCTCAGTCGTACGGCCAATCGCTTTCCATAGCCGCTGGTCCGGGAGTTGGAGTGAGTGGCTGGCCGACATGCATCTCCACAAAAAAAGGGAGCCCGGAGGCTCCCCTATGCGCGTCCAACACTCGGTTTCTAGTGTCCTGTAGAGCCCTCGTCCATTCGGTCGCGGCTCGCAGGCTTCTAGAAAATACCTTCAGCCCGCAGGCTCTATGAAGTCCTTCTTCGAACCACTTCATTGTGCTTGAGCACTCCCGAGATGTCTCGCAAAAGCAGAGAGCGCGCAGTGACGCGAGATCCATTCAACGGTTACGAACGGGCGCGCGCAGCTTTCTGCGGGATTGATGGAGCAGGGCGTCACGTTCTCCTCAATTCCCTGACAAAAGCGCTTCGGTGAAGACTGGCTAAAGCCCAAGTCCGCCATCGACGCTGAGCACCTGCCCGGTGATGAAGCGCGGCCCCGTCATGAAGAAGAGCACGGCCGCCGCCACGTCCTCGAGAGTGCCGTTGCGTCCCATCGGCGTCTTCTCGACGAAGTGCTCATACCCGGGATCGACATCCCCGCTCACAATCATCCCCGGCGCAACGCAGTTCACAGTGATCTGCGGCGCCCAGGCCTTGGCCATGGTCTGGGTCAGCATATGCAGCGCTGCCTTCGATACGCAGTAGTGCGCGTGGGTGGCCCAGGGATGCATGCCGCCGAGTGAGCCGATGTTCACGATTCGACCCTCCCGCAGCTTCAGCTCGGCATAGGCCGCCTGCGCCATCAGGAACGGCCCGCGGGTGTTGGTGTTCAACATCGTGTCCCACTGCGCTGCGCTGATCGACTCCAGCGGCAAAGTCTCGAACACACCGGCATTGTTCACCAGCAGGTCGAGCCGGCCGAGTTCGGCGATCGCAGCATCGACGCCGGCCCGCGCGCTCTGCGGGTCCCCCACGTCGCACTGCACCGCCGCCGCGCGCACGCCGTACCCGCGGATCTCGCCCACTGTGGCCTGCGCTTCGGCCTCAGAGTGCAGATAGGTGATCGCCACGTCCGCCCCATGCTCCGCCAGCGTCAAAGCCAGAGCGCGGCCAATCCGCTTCGCCGCGCCCGTCACCAGCGCAGCCTTGCCTTTCAGTTC
>JAOAPJ010000393.1 GCA_025462805.1 Acidobacteriaceae bacterium | reverse complement strand
TCAATCTGATGGCAACCTGCGGCTTCGGACTCTATCTTGGCTACCGATACTCGCCCCGGCAGTTATTGCGCCTGCTCGGCTGGACTTTTCTTATCGCCATCGTCTGCAGCGTTGTGGTCGTGGCTGTCATGCCGGATCGCGGCCTCGATTCAGCTTTGACAAACCATGGGTGGAGGGGCATCTTTGTGCAGAAAAACACCCTCGGGCGATTGATGGCGCTGGGTGTCCTGGTCTTCTCTTTTCTGGCCTCCGAGTACAAGGCGCACCGGTGGAGATATGGCGCCGCCGCACTTGTCTGCGCGGGGATGATCATCGCGGCACGCTCGGCCACATCCGCCATGGCAGTTCCCGTTCTTCTGGTCCTGATATGGCTATTCGCACTCTCCCGCAAGCGGTCTATGTGGTTGGTCTTCCCCACAGCGATGGTTGCGCTGATTGGATTTGCATGCGCCGTGCTCCTTTTCGTCGACACGGAAGATCTATTTTTGCTGCTCGGGCGGGACGCTACCTTGTCAGGCCGTCTCGAGATATGGAACGCGGTGATACCCAAGGTCATGGAGCATCCCTGGCTGGGGTATGGGTATAGCAGCTTCTGGATGGGGCTGGAGAGCAAGGCTTCGGCTGATCTGTGGTCGATTCTCGGCTGGCATGTGCCTCACTCTCACAATGGATTTCTCGATCTGGCGGCGGAGCTCGGGTTCGCCGGCCTCGGTCTCTTTCTTGTCGGCTTCTTCATCAGCATGAAGTATGGGCTCCAGTGGGCGCGTTCTCAGCGGGCCATGATTGGACTTTGGCCGCTAGCGTACCTCAGCTTTATGTTTCTGTTCAATCTGAGCGAGAGTTCTATTCTGAAGCAGGACAATATCTTCTGGGTTCTCTACGTAGCTACCACGGTGTTGGTCATGAGCCAGGCAAGGCAGGTGCAGCCGGAGCCAGCCAAAGCACGAGTGCAAGAGCTGCACGAGCCGGTGATGGCTTGATCGACGCGACATTGGAGGATGGTTGAGTTATCGTGCCTCTCACTCGTCCGTGCGCGCTTGCCTCACAATCCGAGTCGATTCATGAACTTTGTGCTTATAATGAGGGCCGGCGCGACGCCCTTACTCAGAGTTGAATCTGCAGCATCCGTTGATGCAGTCGACCTTCGACAGATCGCTCCCCCAACGGTCCATGAGGTCTGAATAGCAGTTGGCAATGTTGCCTGGAGCCTGTGGCGAGCTTGTAAGCTCTGCCCTTGAGGAGCTTGACGCGTGGGTGTAAGAACTCAGAAGAAGCCGGCAGGGGATGAGGTGCTGCCATCGGCATCTCAAGTATGGTCACTGCTGGTAAAGGTTTCGGGTGCTTCCGATGCGTGCGTCGTCCGGCGATAACGTGAACGCTGCTGAAGAGAGCACGCGGGCGGCGATCCTGGTCCTGCTTGGGCATTTCGACCTCAACCGGGTGCGGTATCGGACGCTGCCGCCACGCCTGACGAACTCAGGTCAATTGTCTCTGGTGATCCATCCGGCGGATTTCAGCCGTGCGCAGAGTCTGTGCGAGGCACTCGAGGAAGTGAAGCTCTTGCGGTCGATGGGTGCATCCAGTGAACTTCAGATCATTCTGCAGGATTCTGATGGCCCGAGACGCAAGTATTGCGCCGTAAGGATTTGTCCCGAAGATGACCTCTCAAGCGCTGCGCGGAAGAACCGCTTCAGGGAGGCGCTACGATGGGGACTGACATGGCTCCGACCGAACGGACTGTTCTGCGTGGTGCTTGGTCCCGACGGCGTCGGCAAGAGCACGACGATCGAACATTTGCAGCGGGAACTGCTGATTCTCTTTGGACCCTGCCAGAAGCAGCGCTGGAGGCCCGGAGTCATCCGCAAGGTGAAGCCGGACAGCACCAATCGGATGCCTCATGCGAAGGTGTTACGCGGAAGATTCACGTCTGCGCTCGCTCTGCTGGGATTCGCACTCGATTTCGGCATTGGATATGAATTCTGGGCACGGCCGGCCATGGCGAGGTCCGAAACGATCCTCTTCGACCGCTACTTCCATGACATCCTGATCGATCCCAAGCGCTACCGATATGCCGGTCCCTCGTGGCTGCCGCGCCTGATTGCGAGGATCGTCCCACCACACGACGCGCTGTTCATTATCCTGGACGCCGATGACGAAGTGATCCTGAGCAGGAAGCAAGAGCTGTCTGCGAGTGAACTGCGTCGACAACGGATGGCGTATGCGACCTTCGGTGCGCATGCCCGGAATTGCATGGTCATCCGCACCGAAAGACCGGTGGACGAGCTTGTGGCGGAGATTATCGAGAAGATCGTGGGAATTCTCGCTTTGCGCCATGCGAGGCATGCAGCGAACCATAGCGCAACGGAATTAGCTTCGCCACGCCCTTCTGTTTCCTCCATCTCCTATCCTGAAACGCCCGCGCCTTCAACCCGTCGACAAGCGGGCGGCTAGATTTCATAACTCTGTGGCATCGACACTGAATTACGAATCTCAAATCGATCTTCTGTTGCAACTGAGCCTCGGTGCACGCCCTGCGGAAGCCTCTGTGGCCACGCTAGCAAACGCGGGTCGCGAACAGTGGGAGAAACTGCTTGCTCTTTCGGAATCCCACCATGTTGTTCTGCGCGCATTCGACCCGCTCGGGCACATTGCCAGAGAAGAAGGTTACGACGAACTGGCGGAGTGGTGCACCGAGACACTGGCGCGCGAAAAAATAAGGATCGCCACCGCGTTAGGCTTTCTGGAAGACATTTGTGTGAAGCTCGAAGGAAAAGGAATTCAGATCACAGTGATGAAGTCGCTCGACCACTGGCCTGATATCGGCAATGACCTGGATCTATACACCCCAATCGACCAGCAGCGCGTGAGCAAAGCGATGTTGGAGAACTTTGCCGCCGCTCCAAAGGGCCGAACGTGGGGAGACCGGCTCGCGCGAAAGAATAACTTTGGCATCGACGGTCTTCGGGAGTCGGTTGAGATACATCACGGCGTTCTTGGCCAGACAGGTGAGCACACAGCACTGGCCAGGCGGTTCTGTGAGCGACGCGTCGCCCAGAGTGTAGATGGATATACGTTCATGGTACCGGCGCCCGAGGAACAGATCGTCGCCGCTACGTTACAGCGTATGTACCGCCATCTGTATATCCGCGTCTGCGACATCGTCAATACTCACAGCATTCTTGAGTCTGGCAAGCTCGACTATGCAGAGCTTCGCTATGCGGCGGATCTGGGAGGCATTTGGGCTGGGGTTGCGACCTACCTGCGTATCGTGACTGAATTTGTCCGGCGTCACCGTGGAACCGCCTGCCAGTTGCCATCTGAGGTGATGGCATCCGCTCGATTCGGCATGGAAGAGGTCACAGTCCGCGGCATCTGGCTGCGCGTTCCAGTTCGTCGCGCTGCGCGCTTGTATGGCAGGCAGTTATGCCGTATGGCAGGACGTCGCGATTTGCATGGAGTGTTCCGGCTCAGCCTGCTGCCCCCTCTGGCCTCAGCAGCGCGACTTGTTTATAAGTTAACCGGCGACCACAAGGGCATCTGGTGACGAATCGATCATCGGCGGCATAGATTGTCGCATCCGCTCGATCCGAGATAGCCTCAGTTATAGAAGAGATCCCTTTCCATAACTCGGAACCGCGCCGCAGGCTGGCCTCGAAGCTGGTCAAATCCTATCATCGCTTAGATAGCACACCTTGGTTGGTCGAACTTGCAGCTCAAAGTTGGATTCTCGCCTGTCCTCCGCATTCGACATGACGGCGGCTCCTGAATTCCCTGCCTTCTCTTTATCCTGTTCTGTCTGGACCGACGACGTGAGGGTGGGCTAACTGCGCCTGCCTCGAACCACGACTACAGTTCGAGCCGCGCTGCATAGTGGACCGCCTCCGCATACCCAAGCCCTCCAGGCCCCCACCTTTCAAAACAGATCCAGCCTTCATATGCCCACGGATATGTGCATGTGGCGGCAGGTGTTCGCACCGTGCTGCAGCGTTGAAGAGAGAACACGTATCACAGGACAGCTTCTCCGTCGACAGGGCGAGTCTCACTGGGTATCCAATGGCCTGTTGAAAACGCAGAAGTGCTCCAGATAACGGCACCTAATTACAGAATAGATATGCACTATTTACTGGCTTAGGGGTTTGACCTAGGGAGATAGTTACATAGTGCCGGGGATACAACGTTTGGGTTAGTGGGCCGCCCCCATTGGGGTGATACTAATAGGCCAGCTTACACACACATCTGGGCACCTCTCCTGATCGAAGGGAACCTGCGTGACTCAAATACTTCATCGATAGTCAGCGATGGGAGATTCGTATGTCTGTACT
>JAOAPJ010000376.1 GCA_025462805.1 Acidobacteriaceae bacterium | reverse complement strand
GGCAGTGTGACCTTCAGGTCTCGACCGGCAAAGGCCTGCTGCCTGCCCGTCGAGACGCGACTTGGCAAGTCTAACAAAGGCAGAGAGCATGCGAGTTGAACGCGCGGCGATCCCGCTTCCCCTCGGGCTCGCGTGGGAGCGGGCCCTGCGGCCGGTAACCGCGCTGGTTCACACCACCCGGAAGCCATGATGCGTTCGCAACTTCTTCGTCTAGGCTGGTGTCAGATTCTACGCAGAACGCGCAGAATCTTGGATGGGGGTACTTGCCGCTATGAAGTCGAGATGGATTCTTGCCGGGGCTACGCTGGCGCTTACGAGTGCAATCACCGTGGCGCAGACAACAGCCAAACCAAGCCCGTACGAGGGCACTGCACAACCTCCTGCGACAGACGTGATTCGTGCCACTGAGACACCGGAGGCGACGCCCCCCTCGCTGCCCCCGGCTGCAGCACCGGCAATCCACGCAGCGACAGCCGCACCGGCCCAGTCCACGACCACACCCAACGCGCCGGCGGAGAACCCTGACTACGGGATCGTCGAAGTGCCGGTCAATGCTGCTCCGGTAACCTCTACGCCATCGCCCCATCTGCAGGCCAGGTCCTACGATCCTGATGCGGATATCGTGACCCGGGTGCCCATCTCCAGCAACGAACTCGCCGAGGGCACTGCCATCCACACGCGCCTCGATCGGGAGCTCTCCTCCAGTGAGAACGGCGTCGGCACCCGCTTCACCGCGCAGGTGACGAGCGAGGTAACGCAGAACCGCCGCGTCATTATCCCTGCGGGTTCGGTTGTCCACGGAAAGGTGATGCATGCAGACTACGGCCGCCGCATCGCCGGTCGGGCCAGTCTGCGCCTGATTGCCAGTGAAGTGGTTCTCCCTGATGGCACTCGCTACGCCATCACCGCCCTGCCCAGCCAGACCTCACGCAGTTCCAATACGAAGGTCAACGATGAAGGCACGATCCTGAGCAAGGATCATCCAAAGCGGATCGCGGGTGAGTATGCACTGGGTGCGGGCGGCGGAGCCGCGACCGGTGCGGTCCTCGCCGGACCGACCGGAGCTGTGGTCGGCACCATCATCGGTGCAGGCCTGGCCACTACACACGTGCTGCTGAACCGGCAGGCAGCGGTGCTTCCGGCTGGATCGGCCCTCACCTTTGGCCTGACGCAGCCGATGCGCCTGACCCCGATCACCAACACCGCGTCGAAGTAGAACAGACTCCAGCCACTCCCTCAAACGACGACCGTGTTCACCGGTCGTCGTTGCCTTTTGGGCGGCCCCCTGGTGAGATCCTGGGGGTGCATCGCTGACTCGCGCAGGCAGCTATCTGCAATTCCCTCCATTGGCAGTATCCTTATCAGCAGATTCGACATGAGACGCACGCTGCAGCTTTTCCTTCCCTTACTTACCGCTTTCGCGTTTGCGCCGGTATTGCTGGCGGCCACCATCCAGGGCACCGTCAGCAATGGCACCAACAACAAGCCGTCGGCCGGCGATGACGTCATCCTCATTTCTCTGCAGCAACGCATGCAGGAGACTGGCCGCACCAAGACGGATGCGCACGGGAAGTACTCCATTGAGGTGCCGGATCAGGGCGTCCACCTGATTCGGGTCGATCACCAGAAGGCCAGCTATTTCCAGCCTGCGCCGCCTGGTACCACCAACGTAGACCTACAGGTCTACGACGTGGCCCCCACTGTGTCCGGAATCAGCACCGAGGCCAACGTGATGCGCGTGGAGACCGATCCTGCGGGGCTGCACGTTACCCAAAGCTACTTCGTCAAGAACGATTCATCGCCGCCGCGTACCCAGTTCTCCAGCCACTCGTATGAGATTTACCTTCCCCCTGACGCGAAGATAGAGGGCGCGGCTGCGATGGGCCCGGGAGGCATGCCGGTCGCTTCATCTCCGGCGCCACTCGGCGAGAAGGGCCATTACGCCTATCTGTTCCCGCTGCGTCCAGGTGAGACGCAGTTCCAGGTCAGTTACAGCCTGCCCTACGCGGGCAGCTCGAAGTTTTCACCGAAGCTCGCTGGACCAGCCGACAACGTGGTCGTGATGGTGCCGAAGAGCATGACCTTCAAGCCCGAACCGTCCACGCCTTACCAGCCCATCAACGACGACATCAACGCCCAGACGTTTGTGGCGAAGGGGGTAAGCCCCAGCCAGGCGCTCGGCTTTACCGTCTCTGGTTCGGGCTCGCTCCCTCGTGACGTGCAGACACCGCAGTCTGGTGGCGGCGCTGGCGCAACCGGCGATGCCGCCGCGGCACAGGATACCCGGCCAGGAATTGGCCTCGGCACGCCCATCGATACGCCAGACCCGCTCAATAAGTACAAGTGGTGGATTCTCTCGGGCGTAGGGCTGGTGCTGGTGATAGCGGCAGCTCTCTTCCTGCGCCGTCCGGCGCGGGAGCAGGAGGACACGCGCCTCCGCTACGAACCACAGCCTGCGCAGCAGCCGGCCCAGAGCTACGCAGCCCCTGTCTACTCCCCTCCGCCCAATTCAGCGCCGCGTCAGCCACCGACTGCACCAGTTGCGGAGACGGATCCTGATCAGCAGCGCCAGGCTTTGCTTAACTCCTTAAAAGAGGAGCTCTTTGCACTCGAGGCAGACCGCGCCCGGGGCAATGTCGGCGAGGTGGAGTACGCCGCCCATAAACAGGCGCTGGAGGCCGTGATCCGCCGGGCGCTGAGCCGCTGAAGAGCTGAACGGAGGAGGGCCTTACAAAGTTTTGTAGGAATCCTCCGCCATTCAGGATAGTCGGTATAACGGTTATCTCTAAGTTATTAGTTCTTAAGTGATTTCTTCTGGTACGTGACTTGCCACAAAGTTTCATCGGTCACCGGAGGACTCACCGTGTATTCTTATCGGTTTTGGACGAAGGGATTTAGGGGCGCCGGGGCAGCCAGCGTTCTAGCAGTTGCAACACTGATCCTTGGCTCCCATACCCACCTCACTCCTGTCGCATTCGCGCAAGCCACCAATACCAGCGGTTCCATTCAAGGAACGATCACGGATCCGTCAGGGGCTGTCGTTCCCGGAGCGAGTGTAGTCATCACCAGCAGCGGAACCGGTCAAGCGGTGACGGTGAAGACAGATAACGCCGGCTTCTACAATTCCGGTCCTCTGGTTCCAGGAAACTACACGATCGCAGTCTCCGCCCCGGGATTCTCACAACTCAAGGCGACCACCGTCGTCCAGATCAGCTCCATCGCGACCGATAACTACAGGCTCCCGGTCGGATCCAATGCTCAAGTGGTCGAGGTCGAGGGGAACGCGATCCAGGTCAATTCCCAGCAGTCCAACGTGCAGAGCGTGATCACGCCGCAGCAAATCGAAAACCTGCCTGTGCAGGGCCGCAACTTCCTCGATCTGGCTCAGTTGGAGCCTGGTGTTCAGTTGCAGAGCGGTGAGACCTTCGATCCGACAAAAGCCGGCTACTCGGCCCTCTCGATCGGCGGCGTCTCTGGGCGTACCACCCGCATCCTGCTGGACGGTTCGGATATCAC
>JAOAPJ010000321.1 GCA_025462805.1 Acidobacteriaceae bacterium | reverse complement strand
CTATGCGCAGGAGGATCTCGCGCATGGCGAAGGTCTGGTTGGTGACGGGAAGCGGAAGTGGTTTGGGTCGCGACATTGTTGAAGCTGCATTGGCGGCAGGAGACAGCGTCGTGGCCGGTGCGCGGCGCACAGAGGAACTGGCGCCGCTGGTAGCACAGTACGGCGAGCGGGTGAAGCCGGTGACCCTGGAGGTGCGCGACGCCGCAGCAGCAAAGGCAGCGGTCGAGACAGCGGTCAACACCTTCGGACGGCTGGACGTGCTGGTGAACAACGCGGGCTATGGGCAGTTTGCGCCGTTCGAGCAGATGAGTGCGGAAGACTTCCAAGGGGTGGTGGACACCTGCTTCTGGGGCGTGGTGCATACCACGCGCGCTGCGGTACCGGTGATGCGCAGGCAGAAGAGCGGCCACATCTTTCAGGTGTCTTCGATCGGCGGACGGCTCGCGATGCCTGGCAACACGCCGTATCACGCGGCGAAGTGGGCGGTGGGCGGCTTCAGCGACTCACTCGCGACGGAGGTGGCTGGATTCGGAGTGAAGGTCTGCACACTGGAACCGGGCGGCATTCGCACCAACTGGGCGAAGCGCGCGGGGCAGACTGTGCCGCCGAATTTGCTGCCGGAGTACGAGGCCGCTGTCGGCCCGATCCTGAAGCTGCTGCAGAGCATTCAGGGGCGAGAGGAGAGCGACCCACGCAAGATCGCTGAAGTGGTCGTAGAGCTGGCGAACAGCGAAGCGGTACCGACGCGCCTGATCCTCGGCGTGGACGCGGAGAAGTGGGTTCAGAGCGCGGAGGATGCCCGAGCGAAGGAGGCTGCCAGGTGGCGGGAGCTTACGCTTTCGACCGTGTTCGCCGATGCGGAGCCGGTGGCTGAGTTGCTGAGCCTTAGACAATCGTGATTTTGCGATGCCGGGTGGCCCGGAGGTTGCTGCGCTGGGCCACGCTAGTAGCGGCTGTTGTTCGTGGTGACCAGGTAGACGACGCAGGCGTGCGGCTCGAGGTGGACGGCCAGACGATCGGCCACGGGCAGCGCACGGTGCTGCCACAGATCGCGCATCGCGTAGCTCCCCTGCGTCATGCCTAGCTGCTCCCAGGTGTAGCGCACGTCCTGCGGATGCTCCGACGTATTGAAGGCGGCAATATAGGTGCCACTTCCCTGCTCGGGTTTGGAGGTCCAGACGCGTGTCTCGCCGTCGTGAAGCACCTCGCGTTCGGCGGTGGAGTGCTGATCGACATTGAGCACCTCATCGTTGGTCAGCAACGCGGTGGTGGCGGCGTCGGTGAGCGGCAGATCGCCGCCGGCCATCAGCGGAGAGCGGAAGATGGACCAGAGGGTGAGCAAGGTCTGCTGCTCGGCGGGCGTGAGGCGGGACTGTCGGGCCGTGCCCCAGCCGGGCGCGGGTCCGAGATAGCCGATGGGCAGCATGTCCGCGTCCGGCCAGTGGCCCGGGATGGTGCGGGACGCCCACGCGGCCGCGCGGGGAAACTGATCTCGGAGTCCCTGCGGATATTGGACGGTGCTGTGCCACTGGTCCCAGACGTCATCAGAGATGCGCCACATCTGCGCGTAACGGCGCATCTCCTCCACCTTGTCCAAGGGCGCGGCGCCGGGCGAGAGGCTGAGGGCGATGGGGCGGCCGGTCTTGCGGAGTGCTTCGCTCAACATGCGAATCTCCGCGCCCTTATAGGGACGAGAGGCGATGCAGTCCACCTTGATGAGGTCTACGCCCCAAGCGGCGTAGAGCCGGACGATGGAGTCGTAGTAGGCCTGGCCGGCGGCGTTGTCCCGGAGGTCGTAATTGTCGTGGTTCCACTGACAGGTGCCGCTGGTGTTGGCGGCCTGGGCTGCGCGGTACGCAGAGCCGGCGATCGGCAGATTGCTCGCGACCGCCTGCCTGGGGATGCCTTGCAGGATGTGGATGCCAAACTTCAGCCCACGCGCATGGATGTATGCGGCGAGCGGGGCGAAGCCTTGGCCATCTGCTGCGGCGGAAAAGCGGTTGAGCGCGGGGGTGTAGCGTCCGTTCGCGTCGAGCGTGTAGTGGAAGGTGGTCGCATTCCCCTCGGGAATGGGATCGGAGACATACCACTCCATGTCGACGACGATGTACTGCCATCCATGCTGCTTCAGGTGGGCCGCCATCCAGTCGGCATTGGCCTCGACATCGGCCTGCTTGACGGTGGTGCCATAGGAGTCCCAGCTATTCCAGCCCATGGGCGGAGTGGAGGCGATGGCCGGCTGCGCACTGGCCCAGCGCGGGCCAGCGAACAGGATCAGCAGCGATGCCGCGCAGAGGTAGAGAGAGTTTCGTCCGCTCAATAAGCGCATACATCCTGACTTGGCCGGGAGAGCCATCCCGGAGGCGACCACCACTCTACCGCAAGCGTTCCCAGGTGCGGCCGCTGCATGTGAGCGTTCGCAGATTTGCTACCCAATCGCACCTGTTTTCGTCCATAGTGTTCGCACGCGGGGCGGATCGTTTTATGACGAGCCAGTGGTAGGCTCGATGGAACCATCGCGCCTCCATCCACGTATGCAGGGAAAGAGTCACGTGCCAGTGATACGGAAACCAGTAAAGCGTCGCAGTTCCGGACCGACGATCACCGATGTGGCCCGCGATGCGGGCGTGGCGATCATGACGGTATCGCGGGTCGTGAATGGCGGCAGCTATGTGAGCCCGGCAACGGAAAAGCGGGTGCGGGCGGCGATTCGCCGGCTGGGCTACACCCCGAACGAAGCCGCACGCATGTTGAAGGGGCAGCGGGCACGCATCATCGGCCTGGTGGTGCCGGACCTGGCGGATGCCTTCTTCGCGACCTGTGCCAATGCCGTGCAGGAGGTGGCAGGCCGGCATGGCTACATGACCATGATTGTGACGTCAGAGCACAGCGTGGAGACCGAATCGAACGAGCTAGAGATGATGGCCGCGCGCCGGGTGGCGGGGCTTTTGATTGTGCCGTCTCACCTGAGCGCGGACAAACGGGTGCGCAAGCTGCAGCAGGCGGAGATCCCGGTGGTGGCGCTGGACCGCACGCTGGAGGGGATGGATGCGGGCGAGGTGATCGTCGAAAACGCGGGAGGGGCCGAGGAGGCGGTGCGCCATCTGATCGGCCATGGCCACCGACGGATTGCCTGCATCGGGTACGACGCCAAGGCGTTCACCGTGCACCAGCGCATCCAGGGCTATCGCCGGGCGATGCGCGAAGGCGGGCTGAAGGCGGAAACGTGGACGACGGTGACGACGGCGGCAGCGATGGAGACACTGCTGCGCCGCCTGATGGCGGAGAAGGATCGGCCCACAGCCCTGTTCACGCTGAACAATGTTTCGAGCATCCATGCTCTGCAAGCGATCCGTGCGCTCCAACTCCGCATGCCGAGCGACATGGCGATGATCGGCTTCGATGACCTGGAACTGGCACCGCTGCTGGAGGTGCCGCTGACGGCGGTGAGGCAGCCGGCGGTGGAGATGGGGCGCAGCGCTGCACGCATGCTGTTCGACATGATTCAGCGCGCACGCACGGTGGGCACGGACGCTGCGCCGGAGAGACGCGTCGTGCTGGCGACAGAGTTGATCATCCGCTCCTCCTGCGGGTGCAACGTGGGGCAGTGATGGCGCGTGTTTCGCGCTCGCCTGCAACCCGAACTCCACACGCTTTCCGTCACCGATATATACAAGTACCGTGACATTCATTGGCATTGACGTAGGTACGGGTGGCACGCGCGCCTTGCTCATCGATCCCGCAGGCAGGGTGTTGGGATCGGCCGTAGAGGAGCACGCGGCATTTCGCTCCGCGCGGCCGGGGTGGGCGGAGCAGGATCCCGAGGATTGGTGGCGTGCCGCAATCGCGGCGATCCGGCGCCTGTTGGCGCAGACGGCCACGGCGCCTGAGGAAGTGGCCGCCATCGGGCTGAGCGGGCAGATGCACGGAGCCGTGCTGCTGGACGAGGCCGACCGAGTGCTGCGTCCCTCGCTGATCTGGTGCGACCAGCGCACCGCAGCCGAGGCGGCCTGGCTGACGGAGCACTTAGGGGAAGAGCGGCTGATCGCGCTGACCTCTAACCCGGCGCTGACCAACTTCACACTGACCAAGCTGCTGTGGGTGCGCGAGCATGAGCCCGAGCTGTGGGAGCGCTTCCGTTCGTTCCTGCTGCCCAAGGATTATGTGCGGCTGCGGCTGACGGGAGAGCGCGCGATGGATGTGGCGGACGCCTCCGGCACGCTGCTGCTGGATGTCGCGCATCGTCGCTGGTCGAGCGAGATGCTTGCGGCGGTGGACATGCCGGCGAGTATTCTGCCGCGACTGTATGAGTGCCAGGAGATTGCCGGCACGGTGACGGCAGAGTCGGCGGCGTTGACCGGACTGCGCACCGGCACGCCTGTGGTGGCAGGCGCCGGGGACCAGGCGGCGGGCGCGCTGGGGATGGGCATCGTGCGGCCTGGAGATGTGAGCGCGACCATCGGCACCTCTGGCGTGGTCTTTGCTGCGACCGATCAGC
>JAOAPJ010000316.1 GCA_025462805.1 Acidobacteriaceae bacterium | reverse complement strand
TCTTCTTCCTGTCGGGCGGCAGGCCCTTGTCTTGGGTGCTCTGCTCAAAAGCGAGCGAACTATGGGTGACGGCCTGCTCCAGCAGTCCGGGGTCGCGGAACGGATGCTTTAGGGTGCGCTCAAGCGCCTCAAGCGTTCGCTGGCCCATGGCAGCGGAAGTCTTCCCCTCCAAGCAACAGATTAGCTCTGTATGGGATGCAGAGCCTAACGCTGCGGAGGAGGGGCGGGTGCCGCCGGCGCCGCTCCGGCAGGCGTTGTAGGCGCGGCCTTGTCCGGCCCTGGCTTCTCTTGCCCAGCCTTGTCCGGGCCGCCCTTCTCTTGTCCAGCCTTGTCTGGATTCGCCGCCTTGGGATCGGCCTCCTCCTGATCAGGCGTCGCATCGTCTTCATCCTGGCGATGTCTAGCCCCGGGCGGCGGTCCGTACGGCTCCTTCAGGCCGTGCTCGGCCGCCTCGCGGGTATCCACGCGCCCGTCGCGCACCACCAGGGCCTGCTGGTATTGCGCCACGGCCTCGTCGCGGCTGTGCTCCAGGTCGTCCATGCGGCCGAGATAGATGTGCGACCAAGCCAGCAGCCGTGGGTCCTTGCCCAGCCGGACGGTCTCTTCGAAGTAGTGGCGGGCGTCGGCGACGTTCTGCTGCATCACCGCGCAGCGGGCCAGCAGGAAGTCGGCCCGCGCCGTATCGCCGGTGTGCTGGTCGAGAGCCTGATGGGCCAGCTTGGACGCGCCATCGATGTCGCCCTTCAGCAGGCGCATCTCCGCCAGATCCAGGCCTCGCAGTTGGCGCGTGCTGCGGCGCACCACGTCACCCTCGTTCTGCTGCGCGAAGGTCACCCGCTTAATGCGCCCCATCTCCGCTGTCACGTCCATGCCATAGACCATCTCGCCGATGGTCTCCTTCAGCGACTGCGGCTCGCGTTCGAAGAGCGCGAGCTTTTCGTAGAAGTACGCGGTGAGCACATAACCCTGTTCCATCGATCGCTTCACCGCCGCCTGGCGGACTGCCTCGGCCTTCTGCTCGGTCGCGTGGCGCTCCCGTTCCACGGCTTCGAACTCGGAGTGGCGCACCACCGCGGGCGCCTTGAACGGAGCGACCCCCGTCTCCAGGGTGCGCGCCTCCACCGCACGAATCATGCACTCTGTTACCAGCGAGACGATGTCGCTGCGGAAGGTGTACTCCAGCGGCGCCTCGCGCACGCTCTTCAGCACCGGCAGTAGGCGGTCCATCGAGGAGGCACGCGCGTAAAGCAGCGGCTCCAGCGTGAAGTGCAGGTAAGTGTGGCGAATCTCATCCATCCGCACATGGTTCTCTGCGTCAGGCGAGGTGACGACGACATAATCCGACGAGTAGACGCGCGCGTTGGTCTGACCCGGGTCGAGCAGCGGCTCCAGCACAACCGCGAAGCGACTCACCGTGCCGACCGTGGCCGGCATCTTCAGATACGCGTTGGTGCTCACGATCATGCGCGAGAGCGAATCATGCAGGCTGTTGACGATGGCCTCGTACTGCGCGCGATCCGAGATCCAGATGTAGTGCAGGTCCACCTGCTGGGCGAAGCGGCGCAGCAGCGGCAGGATCTCCACCACCTGGGTCGAGTCGGGCGGCATCTCGGGCAGGCCGACGCTCGGCGTCAGCTCGGGTGGAGGTGTGACATAGAGCGCCAGCGAGACGTACTGCGACAGATCGTGACTGGAATCCGAGAGCTGATGCCGGCGGACATATTCGCAGAGCTGGTCGCGTGTGGCCTGCGCCTCTGTCGACGCCTGGGTCGCGGCATTCACCTGGTCGCGCACCTTCTGCCGGATGGGCGAGGAGTGCTCAATGCCGGCGTCGTAGCCGCAGGCGTTCAACGCTGCCCCGATATAGAACAGAGCCTCGCTCGTTTGCAGGCTGATCTGCGGTCCGGCCGGGTCGATCAGCGACGGCGGCTTTTGCGCCTGCGCCTCCTGCGTGGCGGCCGTGCTGGAGGAAGACGAGGAAGACGACTGCGGCTGCGGAGTCTGGGCCGCGAGCGAGGCGGGGAGCAAGGCCAGAAGAGTGAGCGCGAGAAGCGAGGGCGCCAGCGTGCGAAGACTACTTGGAGACTGCATAGGGTCGGGTCTGCGGGTCAGTCTACTATTGCGGGCACATGCCCGGAAAGCAGCGGCAAACGCCGAAGGCGCCGAAGGGTTGGAGCTCGCTGTCCGATGGACGATTCGCCGACTGGGCCGCTATCCGCGGACCGACACGCCTGAGAACGACATCACCACGCTGCCCCGCACCGGCTGGTCGAAGTACCGGGCCGGCTCGAATACGCTAAACAGCAGCACGTTGTCGAGCGCAATGCGGCTCTGCCCGTCCATCTCGCCGGAGAGCACCCGGTAGTCGTAGACGCGGCCGTGACCGTCGACGAAGACCTGCAGCACCAGCGGATCGTCGTGTTTGCCTACAGCATCGTCCGCCTGGAAGGACGAGTAGAGCAGGTGGGGGGCAGACGCGATCTGCAGCGGCACATCCCGCGCCTCCACCGGCTCCGGAGCGAAGGTGCCCACCAGCATGGCCGTGGTCCCCACCAGCAGGATGGCACTGGCCAGGCCTGCGGCAGCGCGCAGCAGGAAGGGCTGGAAGGTGTTCTCCCAGCGGATGTGGAAGCGGCCCAGCCGCTCGCGCGGCGTGCGCTGGCTCTCCTGCGAGATGGCCACGCGTAGCCGCAGCGCCAGGTCCTCGGGTGCCTTGGTCGGCCCCAGCGTCGCGACCAGCGAATGGCTCTGCCGCCATACAGCGAACTCCCGCGCGCAGGTGGTGCACTCACGCAGGTGGCGGCTCATCTCCAGCATCTCGGTGCCTGGCACATCGCCGTCCAGGTAGTGCGAGAAGGCGCCTTGCATACGGCTGCAGGTGCTCATTTGGCCTCCCTCAGCTCCGCGAGAGGAGCCCGGTTTCCATTCGATGAGCAGGCAGGGGAAGTGGATGAAGATTGTCCCGAGGCGCGTACCAGCGGAGCCAGTCGTGCCTTCAGGTGGGCCCGCCCGCGCATCAGCCGCGACTTCACCGTGCCCAGATGGATGTCCAGGATCTCCGCGATCTCTTCGTAGCCGAAGCCCTCGATGTCGCGCAGGACGACCACCGTCTGGAAGGGCTCCGGTATCTCGCGGACGGCCGCTTCCACCTGCTGCCGCATCTCGGCATGCGCGGCCAGATCGAAGGGCGACTCGTGCTGATCGACCAGGGTGTCTTTGAGGTGGAAGGCCTCGCCGTCGCCTGTGGAGGCAAGCTCCTGCTCGATGGTGATCTCGCGGCGCTTGTGCCGGCACCACCAGCGGCGCTGGTTCGATGCCTCGTGCAGGGCGATGCGGTAGATCCAGGTGCGCAGACTGGAGTCGCCGTTGAAACCGCCGATCCCGCGATAAATCTTGATGAAGACGTCCTGCGTGATGTCGGCGGCTTCGGCGGGGTCGGGGATGGTGCGCGCGATCAATGAGTAGAGCGGAGAATGGTACTGCGCGATCAGAGAGGCGAAGGCCTCCTCGGAGCCGGCTTTCAGCTCGGCGATAACGGCGGCTTCTTCCGGGCGGGCGGCTGCCTGCGCCCCGAAGACGTTTGCGAGATTACCCAATGCTGCTCCTGCCTGCATCCCGGTTCATTCCCCCATACAGTAACAGGAACTGCGCGCCCCAGGCCCGCGCGCCGGTATGCATTCAGAACACTGAAGTTAGATGCCGCCGGCGGCAGGGCGGGCAGCGCTCACTCAACCTGCCCAGCCTGCAACCCTTAGACACCCGCCCCGGCCGGATTGTTCCCGGGGGCGCTACTGCGGCGCGGCTGCCGGTGGCGGCGTGGTCTTACGCGTGCGCCGGGAGGACTTGGGTTTGCTCGGAGGGCCGTCATCGACCACCGTCTTGCTGGACGGGGCCGCGGCGGGCGCCGCGGCCGCGGCCGCATTGTGCAACAACACCACTTCGTTGTCCTGCGCCTGGGTGGCCGCCACCAGCGCCGTCCCGAGCTGGGTGCGCGCGGACTCCAGATCCGACCGCTGCTCCTCGAGGATGCGGGCGTCATTGGAGCCGGCCAACTGCGCCGTCTCTGAGACGCGCAACAGCACGTCATAGAGCGCATCGACGTTGCGATAGACGGCGAAGGCCGGCGACATGCGTGAGGTATTGGCCTGCGCTGCGCTGATCAGCGACGGCAGCGTGCCGGAAAGGTCGCGCTGCATGGAATTGACGTCGGCCTCCGCGGTCTGCCGCACGTCCCCCGGCGCCTTCCACTTGCCCACGTTGACCGAGGAGAGCGCGCGGTTCAGCCGGTCCACCGTGACACTCACCTGTTGCAGCGAATCCGCCAGTGCAGCGCTGGCCTGCTGACGAGCCTGCGCTACGCTGGGCGCGGCCATAGGCGTGGCGGGTGCCTGCGCGCCGGCCGGCAAAGCAACAAAGCCGATCGGCAAAACGAGAGATAGGCGGGCGAGAACCGCAAGAGCAGTACGCAATGACAAGAGAACTCCGAAGGCTTGGTGAGGTTTGACGAATCTATCTTACTCGTCGAGAATGAGAAGGGCTCGTTGATGGTGAGATGAGTCTTTCCCGCCCCGAGTGGGCCTGTGGCGCAGCTGGGAGCGCGCTTCCATGGCATGGAAGAGGTCGTCGGTTCGATCCCGACCAGGTCCACCAATCACGTCGCACAACTAGCGAACC
>JAOAPJ010000311.1 GCA_025462805.1 Acidobacteriaceae bacterium | reverse complement strand
CGATCGGACAACTGGTGCAGAATCCATCGCTCTACAACAACCTGGATGCCACTGTGACCGAGAGCCGCAACCTGGTTACGCAGATCCGCGAGAATCCGAAGAAGTATCTGACCTTCCACGTCAAGGTCTTCTGAGGGGGGTAACGGTACCTCCCCCTACCCCCCTCCGGCTCCGGAGGGCATCACCATAAGTCCTTCCGATGCTTGTACTTGAAGCCCCTTCCGAGGGCTAAATATGTCCAGCGTAAAGACTTAGCTGCAAATATCTCATTCTGCAAGGTTTAGTCGGGTAATCAATATACTTGACGCACAAGGGGGCTGCGAGTACCCTGCCTTATGCTCCTTCCGCTCTGGCATCTCGTATGGCGAAGCCTCGTCTACTTTCCTTCGGAGCTTTCCGGGAATTGGCTTTCCGTCTTGCTCCCTGCAGCGATATACGCCATCCGAGAAGGCATCCGGGTTAGCGAAGTCGGATGGCGCGCTATGAAGTGGAAAACCATAGAGCGCGACACTTGGATCATGATTGGAGCGTATTGCGTCCTATTTCTGTGGGCAGTTATACACACGGTTTTCACAGTCCATCGGGACGCGCAAACGCAGAACAAGGCTCTCAATGCTCAAGTAGAACAATTAAGGCTTAAAACTCCTTACGAGAGATCGTTTGTCGGATCATTCGGCTTTACCAATACCGTTCAGGGGTTCGCCATGTTGCGCGGCATTTTCAATCAAACTGACTTCTACAATCCCCCTTGTCGAGTGAAGGTTAGTTCTCCCCCCGAGTACTATCCGGTCGGAGACACGCTGACCTCAATTGCGCAGGCGCTCGGATGTCAAGTAGACGGTCCGGCAAGAAATCTGAATTTGAATCCAGACGCACGGCTGGAGGCGGAAAACGCGCCGAAGGATGTTGTACTCATTCACGCAGCCAGGGGTGATCAAAAGGCCGACGGGTTCACGGTAGCGATGAGCAATACCTTCCATGTGCAGCGAGCCTATGTACTACCACCAGGTAGTACATCAGATTTAGTTTGGATTGAGATTGGATCAGGTTCGATTTGGAGGAAAGATCAAACGCCATGAAGCCTGAATATCGCGAAGGACCAGAAGCACGAAAGAAATTCGACGAGGGAATGACTAAGCTCTTCCGCGCGCCGAAATCGGCAGTCACTGAAGAGAAGCCTAAGCCGAAGCCCAAACGTAAGAAGTTGGATAAGGCAAGACAGGGGTGAATGCTGGGATGCCATCCGCCATGGACATCCCAGCCGATGCCTACTTGAGTATCGTCTTTGCGACTTCGGTAATCATTGACTTGTATTGACCCGGGCTGAGGCTCTTTGGAGCACATCCATGGGTCTTCATCGTCTGCAGCTGCTTGTCGATATATTCCTTCGCAACTTGGATCTTTTCTTTCTCACTCATCGGTGCTTCTCCTATGGGTTCTTGTCGATGATGTATTCGGCGAACGCAATCACAAACCTCTTGCCGCGCGCTCTATTGTCCGCCTGATGATCGCGAAAGAGTTGGTTTGCCCGAACAACTGGGATCAAAGGGTCAAGCAAGTCGTCAGGTCGCGGTGTACTCCCATCCGTAATGGCGGCTCTGACAAACTCTTTGGCCACCTTCGCTGCATCTTGCCATACCTTCTTGTGTTTTTCGTACAGCTTGTCGAATTCCTTGTCTGTCAGGTCCTTAAGCTTGGCTTCCGTGAGGCCCATTTGGCGTGCGACCTCAGCGCACGTCGTAAACCGCGGCCAATATAGCGTAAATAGCAGTAAACGCGAGCACAATCTTGAATGTTGAAAAGAGGTACATGGCCGAGCAGCGAGCACCTTGGAGTGCCCAGACGCCCTCAAGCGAGCAGCTGAGAGCGGCGAGGAACGGCACCAATCCACCTAAAGCAATCAGCTTTACTTTAATCCGGTTCGACTTCAGACCGGTCTGGTCGGCTCTGCCCAACAGAAATCCAATGAACACGAGAAGTAAACCGCTAAGCGCAATTGCTGCCTGAAAAATCGCGAGTTCCGCATCCTTATCGGCCACATTCTCATTTTAGCAATGCCCGCTCTCAATGCGCCCGCTTACGCTTCCCGCACCCTTGCCGTGGCCTAGTGTGAGGTGGCAGCCCCGATGCCCGTTAGTTCGGTATACGTGAGGCGCTTCCCGGCAACGTGCCGCATTGCCAGTTCAAAGCGGCCCTGATCGTTCATCTTCTTGCGGTTGTTGTAGCGGAACACTTGCTCATCGAGGTAACGGTCGAGGTGGAACGGCTCAACTGCCACATACGTGCCCCGCAGACCGCGCTTCAGCAGCGACCAGACGTTCTCAATGCCCTGAGTGTGGACGCGACCGTTCACATACTCTTCCATGTGATTCACGGTCTTGTGAACATAGTCATTGACCTTGTGAATGCCTTCGTAGCCGATGTGCTGATCGGTGTAGATGTGCGAGCTACGGCCCACGTTCTTGAGGATTTCGGACTGTAGAGCTTCGCGCTTGACGTTAGGGATCACCTTCGCGCGAACCTCACGCGATCCACGCGCCAGCATTCCCATCACAACATCCTTGTGGTCCTGATCGCCACGGGCAAGGCTGCGGCGCTTGCTGCGATGCATGTTCTGCGGCTTGCCGCCGATGAACGTCTCATCAATCTCGACTGGATCACGCGGGGTCCAGCCCATCGGATGTACCGGTTCAATGTCCATTGCCTTGCGGATGCGATGCATCATGAACCACGCCGTCTTCTGCGTGATCCCGAGGGAACGGGCCACTTCGCAGGAGCTAACGCCGTTCTTGCAGTTGCAGATCATCCAAAACGCACACATCCACTTGTCGAGGCCGAGAGGGGAATCCTCGAAGATCGTGCCCACCTTGAGGGTGAATTGCCTCTTGCAGCCCTTGCAGTGCCATAGACGGCGCGTCTTCACGAAGGAATGCTTCTCAGAGCCACAACGCGGGCAGGACACTAAGCCATTGGGCCAGCGGAGGTTAACGGCATATTGAAAGCACCTATCAGGATCGCTGAAGTCGACAATCGCTTGTTGCAGTGTCGAGGGCGCTTCCATAATTCAAAGGCTACACCGATTAGCCTTGTGTGCCAAGTATATAATTACCTTTAGGCGGGCGTCGAGGCGACGCATCGACGGCGCCGCTCCTCCCACTCTTCCCTGGTTTTCTTCTCTATTTTGAGGATAGCGAAACGCGGTGGGGGGTTACGCCAACATTCTGCGGTCTCGTCGCTGCGCAGGACCTCCATGGGCGAGAAGGGATGCGTGGCGGCGGCCGAGGCACCGCCGATACCGGCGACGGCTCCCGCTGCGTCGCGATCGAGTGAGAGCTGGGCGCTGGCCAGGCTGGTGGTGCAGAAGCGGACTGAGAGCGCCTGTCTGCAAACGCACAGCGACGCGGAATGGCGTGCGGCGGGAGTCCAACGTTACAGCGCTGGGCCCAAGCAGGCCTGTTTGTAATGAGTTGTGAATTTTGGCGGGCGGATGGTGGCGGCGCAGGGCGGAGGATTATGCTTCGCCGTGGGGCCTGTTTCGGACGAGTGTTCCCTTTGGGCCTGCGGCTCTTCAGGCTGCGCTAGTACGGCATTGGTTTTCGCAATGGTCTTAGAAGTCGGAGAGGGCGGATGCCGGAGCAGCCGAGGATCGAGCGGGGACAGACAGGGGCGGCCCTAGCGACTGCCGCGACGGAGGCACCGCCGGAGTCGGGCGGGTCTGTCCTGGCCGGTGAAGCAACCGGCATTGCGGGTGACACAACCTTGATTTCCAGTGAGCCCAGCGTGGCTGCGGGCGGCGCCTCCGCACCCGCCACGCCGCCGCCGCGCGGACGCAGGGCAGCGGCAGCCTTCATCTTCGTGACCATTGCGCTGGATATGCTTGCCATGGGGATGATTGCGCCGGTACTGCCGCGGCTGATCACCAGCTTCCTGGGCGGCAATGAAGCGGGCGCAGCGGAGATGTTCGGCATCTTCGGCACGGTGTGGGCGGTGATGCAGTTTGGTTTCTCGCCCCTGCTGGGCTCGCTGTCGGATCGGTTTGGGCGGCGGCCGATCATCCTGCTGTCGAACTTCGGGCTCGGCGCCGACTACCTGGTGATGGCGCTGGCGCCCACGCTGGGCTGGCTTTTCGTCGGCCGCGTGATCTCGGGCATTACATCGGCCAGCATTCCCACCGCGATGGCCTACATCGCGGACGTGACCGATCCGGAGAAGCGTGCAGAGGCCTTTGGGATGGTGAGCGCGGCCTTCGGACTGGGCTTTGTGCTGGGCCCGGCGCTGGGTGGCGTGCTGGGCGACGTCGATCCGCGGCTGCCGTTCTGGGTGGCGGGTGGCATGAGCCTGCTGAATGCGATGTACGGCATGTTTGTGCTGCCGGAGTCGCTGCCCGTGGAGCACCGCGGCACCTTCTCCTGGAAGCGGGCCAACCCGCTGGGTTCGCT